>CAKSQP010000184.1 GCA_934486965.1 uncultured Eubacteriales bacterium | reverse complement strand
ATCTTCGGTAACGATGTTTCCCGACGGGTCTCTCACTGCAAGGACGGTCTTTTTCGGGGATTTCATCATTATCCCTTCCATTACCGCCTGTCCGCCGACGTTTGCATATTTTTTATTCATAAGTACCTCTGATAAATATGAGAAAATTCCCGTAACACCTCGGTATTGCGGAAATTTTTCATTTTCGGCGGTATTATTCCGCCGAGATTATATAGTAATATACCGGCTGAAGACCGGGGATAATGTCGACTTCGCTGTCGGGAAGTTCGGCGCGGAGGATTTCAGCCATTTTTTCCGCTTCTTCCTCGGATTCGTCTTCTCCGTAGAAAAGGCTTACCATAGTTTTGCCTTTGAGGTCGGAGGCGATCGCTTTCATGCAGTCGGTTTTCGTATCGGTAACGTATCTTACCTTACCTTCGACCATTCCGAGAAGCTGTCCCTCTCTTATTTCGTTTCCGTCAAAGGTGGAATTCCTTGCCGCAAAGGTCATCGAAGCGGTGGTGACCGCCGCCATAGCCTCTTTCATCGCGACTTTGTTTTTATCAAGATCGGCGGTCCCGTCAAACGCGAGGAGCGCGGAAACGCCCTGCGGAACGGATACGGTTTTGAGAACGACGACTTTCTTGTCCTCAACAAGTTCCTTCGTCTGTTTTGCCGCCATATAAATATTCTTATTGTTCGGGAGAACGAAAACGATCTCCGCGGGAGTTTTGTTTATTGCCTTTAAAATATCGTCGGTCGAGGGGTTCATAGTCTGTCCGCCCGCTACTATCACATCGGCTCCGAGATCTCTGAACACCGCGTCGATACCCTCGCCCGCGGAAACAACGACAAAGCCGTATTTCTTTTCGGGAGCGGCGATAAGCGTTTCTTCGGAAGCAATGGACATGGCGGAATGCTGGTTCTTCATATTCTCGATTTTGACCATGCTCAGACTGCCGTATTTAAGACATTCGGTGATGACTTTGCCGGGGTCGTTCGTGTGAACGTGGAATTTGAAGAAATCTTCGTCGTCGACGAAAACGACACTGTTTCCTATTCCGTTTATAAAGGACTGTATCGCGTCAACGGCTGACGGAGTGCAGTTTCTGTTTTTATCGACTATACATTCGGTGCAGTAACTGAAAGTTATGTCGTCGTTGTCGAACGCGCCGAAATTCGCGGCTTCGGCGGTCTCTGCGGCGGCGTCTTTAGCCTCCGCCTCAACGATCTTTCCGTCGCATATAACCGAAGACATTCCCTCAAGGATAGTGAGGAAGCCTTTTCCGCCCGCGTCGACGACGTTCGCCTGTTTAAGGACGGGCAGGAGGTCGGGAGTCGTCTGAAGAGCGACTTCGGCGGCGGCAAGCGCCTCGGTAAAAAGTTCTTTCATATCGTTTCCGCCGTCTTTGACATATTCTTCCATTCTGTCGG
Organism: uncultured Eubacteriales bacterium; assembly: GCA_934486965.1. GTDB lineage: Bacteria > Bacillota > Clostridia > Oscillospirales > UBA644 > Geddesella. The sequence goes on along the minus strand of CAKSQP010000184.1, from coordinate 235 downwards.
CGGTAAGGCGCATAACGGTAAGGATAGTTCCCTCGGTCGGTATTTTGACGGCTTTGTACGCCGAATCGACGCCCATTCTGAAAGCGGAGGTAAGTTCCTTACAGCCCGCCTCTCTCATATTCGTAAAGCCCTTGGAAAAGCCTCTGAAGAAAAGGGAAAGAATAACGCCCGAATTTCCTCTTCCGCCGCGGACAAGCGCCATTGAGGTCTTCGCCGCGACTTCTCCGAGATCTCC
>CAKSQP010000183.1 GCA_934486965.1 uncultured Eubacteriales bacterium | reverse complement strand
TCAGTTCAGGCAATGTTTTGTTCCCGATCTGTATCCTGCTCGGAGTTGCCGTGCTTTGTATTGTTCTCTCCGTGCGTTTCTTTCGGTGGGAGTAAAACTTTATGTATTTTAATTGAAAAGCGTCATAGTTGATCGTGGGCGCCGGAAATCGGCAGGTATCGTAAGATTCCTGCCGATTTTTACGCTTCTCAGGTTTGTTTTTCTTCCCATCAATTTCCCCTTGACATTTTTCTGCTTTTATTGTACTATAAAATAAATATTATATAAAATATAATTGAAGGCGGATTATCATGAATTATCTTGTTGTTGTTGCTCACCCCGACGACGAAGTCCTGGGCGCGGGCGCATTTATACATAAACTGATCAAAGAGGGAAATGCCGTCGCCGTTTGCACAATGGTAAGCGGAGTTGACGCGCGGGCGAATGTTTCCGAAACGCTTTCCGACGATCAGAAAGAAGCAATGGACATTCTCGGCGTTTCGAAATGTTATTCTGCGGATTTTCCGAATATCCGCATGAATACCGTTCCTCATCTTGAACTTGTCCGGTTTATCGAAAGTTGTATTGAGGATTTCGGTGCCGACGCGATAATTACGCACCACCCGTCGGATACAAATAACGATCACGTTATGACAAGTTATGCCGCACAGGCGGCTTCGAGGCTTTTCCAGAGAAGACCCGGTATTCCGCCGCTGAAACTTGTTTTGTATATGGAAGTTCTGTCTTCGACCGAATGGTCTCTTGACTCTTCTTCGAACAGATTTACTCCGAATTATTTTGCGGAGGCAGGCAAAGACGGAGTTGAGATAAAACTCAGGGCGTTGGCGGTGTATAAGGGCGTTATGAGGGAATATCCTCATCCACGTTCCGTCGAGGCTCTGACAGGGCTTGCGGCATATCGCGGAGCACAGGCGGGCTGTCTTTACGCGGAAGCGTTTGAATGCGTTTTTCGCCGGGTATAAGGAGCGGATATGTACCGTTTTTTTAAGAGAGTATTCGATTTTACGGCAGCACTCCTTGCCTTGATAATAACGTCTCCGATCTGGCTTATTACCGTTATCGGAACCGAAATATCAGATCCCGGTCCCGTATTCTATAAAGCGAGACGTATAGGATATCGCGGACGGGAATTCCGAATGTATAAATTCCGCAGTATGCGGGTTGCAAAGACCGAAGCCGAAAAAAGCGAAGCAAGTTTCAAAGCAGATACCGACAGGATTTTTCCTTTCGGAGCGTTTATACGGAAACTGAAGATAGATGAACTTCCGCAACTGCTGAATATTATTTCGGGAGACATGGCGATAGTCGGTCCGAGACCTGCAAGTATCGATCAGGCGGAAATTATGCGCGAGGGGAAATATGCCGTTGCAAATACCGTAAAGCCGGGGCTTACGGGACCTGCGGCGCTGTATGACTACATATACGGAGATTCCGTCGAAGACCCCGCCGATTATGAAAAACTCGTTCTTCCGACACGCAGAGAACTTGAGGCGTATTATCCTTTGCACGCAAGCGCGGGATTTGATCTTAAAATGATACTGTGGACCGTCGAATGTATTTTTGCGTCGGTTTTCGGAAAAGAACCCCGTAAGATATTTTCGGAACTTAAGGTATATGCCGAAACGGAAAAACTTTCGGAAACGGAGGAATATAT
>CAKSQP010000182.1 GCA_934486965.1 uncultured Eubacteriales bacterium | reverse complement strand
GAACGGTACGATATAAAGCCGTTCAGCCGCTTTGAAAAAATATATCCCGAAATTTCTTCGGTTCTGTTTTTTGCGGAGTCTGCACTTCAGGAAAAAATCCAGCCGACAGATAAAAAAGATTTTATTGTCGTAATCGACAACGGGAAAATCGACGCCGACCTTATAAACGAGGCGGCTGAAAAATATTCCGCGATAATTCTGGTTGCGGATACTGCGCTCAACTCGGGAGAACTGCTTTCGTATATGAACGAAAACGGCTATCCCTCGGAAAGATATTCGGAAGTTTCTTCAAATGCCGACACCGAACTTGTGCAATTTGCAAATTCGGCATTCTACGGCGGCTCTCTTAACCTTTTGCCGTACGGCGGAAAAGCAGAGATAATAAAGACTTCCGGCGTTTCGGAAAAGGGCGTCAATACTTCCGAGATCTCCGAGATATTCTCGGTCCTTTCCGAGATTTTCAGAAAAAAAAGCAAAAACACCGTAAAAATAGCGGCTTTTTCCGAAAAACAGGCAAGGGCTGTAAGACTGTTTATAGATAAAAACATGACGGTTCCCGACAATATTTCGCTTAAAGTCGAAAAAATATGCGAAACCGACAGTCTCTGCGACTATCTTATCATTACGACCGCATACTCGGGAAATTACGCCGAGATCAGCCGTTATGCGAATGCGTTCGGAGACGCGGGGAGCGAAGAAAACCTTTTCAGATATCTTTCTTCGGTACGGAAAAAAATCACGGTGATCACGTCGTTCGATATTTCGGCGACGGCGGGTAACGAATATCTTTCGCCGTCGGTCTGTATGTTCATGGGCTTTATGAGCCATCTTTCGTCGGGAGGAATTATCCCGAAAAGGTTCGGCGGTAAACAGATTCGCGAAGAAAACGACTTCCTGCCCGACAGCGTTTTTTTTGACGGCATAACATACAGGCGGAGCGATGTTTTCAGAAGAATATATTTCGGAGACGAAAAGAAGACCTGCCTTCTTTACGGAATAGGCGAGAGTGCCGTTGAAGATGCGGAAACCGCTGAAAAACTCGCAAAACTCGGATACTCCGTTAAAGTTTCTTTCCCTGCGGACAGACTTTCCGCTCTGATCTCTTCCGAAAAAAAGGTTGCCGAAAGGAAACCCGAAAAAGAAGAGTCGTCGGACTTTGTAGAAGCCGAATTCCAGAGATACGCCGTATGCGTATTTGAAAACGGCGATCTGTCGGAAAACGCGGAAGAGTTCGTCGCCGCATACAATAACCCCGATATCAGACGCGATATTTCGGCTGTCGTCGCGGCGGAAAGCCCCGTCAGTCTGAAAGTTCTCAGCAAACGGGTCCTTTCTCACTGGGGGATAGACAGGTGCGGAACAAGGCTCGAAAGCAAGATTGAAGACCTTGCCTCGGAACTTGATATATACACCGAAAATGTCTGCGGAAATAAATTCTATTGGAAAAACAAAGACGACTACAGGAATTATTCGACGTTCCGTATGCCTGAAAGCGGAGGGGTTCGCCGCGATATTACCGATATATCGCCTGCGGAACTTGCGAACGTATATAAATACATAGCGGGCGCTTACAATATAATAACGGTGGCGGCGGCTGAGCGCGAACTAATAAAGATACTCGGCTTTTCCCGCGTTACCGAAAAGGTCAAAAAACATCTTGCTTTTTCTCTCGAACTTGCCGAAAAGCGCGGATATCTGCGTACGGTAAGGG
>CAKSQP010000181.1 GCA_934486965.1 uncultured Eubacteriales bacterium | reverse complement strand
CTTTCGGAAAGTCCAAATGGCTTTCTTTCGGAGGCTGGATAAACGCGATAATCCCCGTGCTTATAGTTCCTTACTATTCGGTTATCGGCGGCTGGGTCATAAAATACCTTTTTGAATATATGATAGGAAACGGCGGAAAACTTGCCGAAAGCGACTATTTTTCAAACTTTATCTCAAACGGTTTTTCCGCTGAGATATGCTTTGTCATTTTTGCGCTTCTTACCGTAATAATAATCTTCTGCGGCGTAAGAAACGGTATCGAACGCGTTTCGAAATTTATGATGCCCGTGCTCGTCGTTCTTTCGGTCGTGATCTCCGTATATTCCGTTACGCGTCCGGGCGCTCTTGAGGGCGTGAAATATTTCCTTTTGCCCGATTTCTCGAATTTTTCCTGGATGACGGTCGTTTCCGCAATGGGACAGATGTTCTATTCGCTTTCTATTGCAATGGGAATTCTAATAACGTTCGGCTCTTATATGAAAAAAGACGTCTCTATCGAATCCTCGACGAAAAACGTCGAAATTTTCGATACGGGAATTGCAATAATGGCGGGACTTATGATAATTCCCGCGGTATTTGCGTTTTCGGGCGGAGACCCCGATATCTTGCAGTCGGGCCCGTCGCTCATGTTCGTAACTATCCCGAAAGTCCTTGAAAGCATGGGCATGGGAACACTTTTCGGAATCCTTTTCTTCTTCCTTGTTCTCTGCGCCGCGCTGACAAGTTCAATAGCGCTTACCGAAAGCGCCGTTTCGACTTTTCAGGACGAACTTAAATGGGGCAGAAAAAAATCCACCGTCGTCGTGACCGTTATTATGATTCTTCTCGGAACGCTTTCTTCTCTCGGCTACGGACCTTTGTCGGCAGTCAGGATCCTCGGAATGCAGTTCCTTGATCTCTTCGATTTTCTTACAAATTCCGTAATGATGCCGATCGCGGCTATCGCGACCTGCCTTCTTGTGTCGAGAGTTATGGGCGTTGATAAGATAGAGCAGGAAGTGACTCTTGAAAACGGAACTTTCCGCAGGAAGAAAATATTCAATTTCATGATACGTTGGCTTTGCCCTATTTTTGCCGCTGTAATTCTTATAAGTTCGATCGCCAACGCTTTCGGCTGGATTAAAATGTAAAAGGCGTGATTTTATGTTCAGAATTTTTTGGTTGATTATCGTAATATTGTTCTCTGCTTTGTTCCCGTCGCAGGACGCGTTAAACAAAGTTCCTGCCGGCTATGTTTCAAAGGTTGAACACATGGATCCGAACGGTTTTCAGGATTATACCGATTACTGCAAATATGTTTATTCGTCTTCGGAAATTTTCGAGAATAACGGAAATTACAAAACCGTAACCGAAGAAGACGCCGAAATGCTGGAGGGTTATTTCAGGGATTTTCGTGCTTGGATGGAAACGGAAGAACGCCTGTCGGAATTCGATTTCGATTTTGAATGTATAAACGAGGGCGACCTTTTCGATATCGAGCTGGATAATTATTTCAGCGACTATGATAATTATACCGTTTGGTTATTTGATAAAGAGTCCTGCACGTTGTATTATATCCACCAGAATATTTGATTTTCAATATTAAGAGCCGTGAAATCTTTTGGATTTCACGGCTCTTTTTTTCTTGTATAATTGAATTGAGGTGATAATATGGATAAAATTCTTACACCGTCTGCCGTTTCGGCTTTCCGCGACAGCCTTGTGTCTGACGAGAAAAGCCCCGCGACGGTCGGGAAATATG
>CAKSQP010000180.1 GCA_934486965.1 uncultured Eubacteriales bacterium | reverse complement strand
CCTTATGATAGGCTTCGGAATAGACGAAATTCAGGCGGAATTCGTCGCGGATATAAAACTGCGTAACCTGAACAAGAATTATATCTTGAATAAAATTTCCGAAACAGACGCTCTGCGTAAGGAAATATCCGACCTTGAAGATATCGTTTCAAGCCCGAAAAAAATAGATAAAGTCATAATAAAACAACTTGAAAACATCGCGAAAAAATACGGAAAACCGAGAAAAACGACGATAATCTACAAAGAGGACGTCACGGAATACACCGAAAGCAAAGAGATCGACGATTACCCCGTTTCCGTCTTTGTGACCCGCGACGGCTACCTCAAAAAGATAACGCCGCAGTCTCTCCGTATGTCAAACGACCAGAAACTCAAGGAAGGCGACGAGATAAAGAATTCCTACGAGACGTCGAACGCCTGCGACCTTATCGTCTTTACCGACAAAGGACAGGCTTATAAATCGAAAGTTTACGAATTCGACGACACGAAAGCAAGCCTTCTCGGCGAATTCCTGCCGCAGAAACTCTCTTTCGATAAGGACGAAAACGTGCTTTTCGCGTTCCCCGTAAAGGAATATAAAGGCTCTGTCCTCGCGTTTTTCGAAAACGGAAAATGCGCGCGCGTCGACCTTTCCGCTTACGAAACGAAATCGAACCGTAAAAAACTTATCAACGCATATTCCACCGCGTCGCCGCTTGTCGCGATGTTCTATATAACCGAAGAAAAGGAATTCGTCTGCTACGCGTCCAATAACCGCGTCCTGATAATTTCCACCGCGTCGGTTTCCCCGAAAACGACAAAAAGCACCGCAGGGGTAAACGTCATAACTCTGAAAAAAGGAAAGACGTTCCTTGCGAAAGTTGTGCCTTTTGAAGAAGGAATTTTCGGTGAACCGTCGCACTACCGCACGAAAAACATTCCCGCCGCGGGCAGTTTTCTGAGGAAAGAAGACATGGAGCAGGAGCAACTTTCGCTCTTTGAGGAATAAATATGTATAAACTTGTTTTGGCGTCCGCGTCTCCGAGAAGAAGCGATATTTTAACGATGCTCGGTTATTCTTTTACCGTTCGCCCGTCCGACTGCGACGAGACCGTTCCCGATACTTTTTCGGCACGGCAGACCGTCGAAACTCTGTCGAAAAGGAAAGCCGAGGCGGTAAAACGCGAAAAAGGCGAAATTATTCTCGGTTCCGATACCGTCGTCACCCTTGACGGCAAAATTCTCGGAAAACCCCATACCGAAGAAGAGGCAAGGGAAATGCTTTCGTTTCTTTCGGGCAAAACTCACAGGGTCTATACGGGAGTTACCGTTATTTCCGACAGCAAGACCGAAACAAAGTCGGATTTCGCTTCCGTAACTTTCAAAAACCTTTCCGAAAAGGATATCTCCGACTATATCGCGACCGGCGAATGTTTCGGCAAGGCCGGCGGATATGCCGTTCAGGGAATAGGGGAAAGGCTCGTCGAAAAGACGGAGGGCGATTTCTATACGATAGTCGGTCTTCCCTCAATTTTAACGAAAAAAATGCTTTCCGAAATAATTTTTGAATAACTTCATATAATATTCCGGGGGTGAAATGATGAAAAAATTCATTAAATACGCCGTCGGAATAATTATTCCGCTTGCCGCAGGAGGTCTTTCGGCTTTGCTCACGTCGGGGCAGATGCAGGCTTTCGAGGAAGTTTCAAAGCCCGCGTTTTCTCCGCCCGCGTTTCTCTTTCCCGTCGCGTGGAGTATTCTCTATGTTTTAATGGGAATTTCGAGCGTTATTATGTACGAAAGCCGAAGTCCC
>CAKSQP010000179.1 GCA_934486965.1 uncultured Eubacteriales bacterium | reverse complement strand
GTATTTCGGCGCGACGTGAGGTTTACCGCCCGCAGCGCGGGGATACGAATGGATTATACTGCTGACGAGGATAAGTTTTGAAAAAAGGACACGTTAAAAGAAAGATAAGAGCGCTGAACAGGTAGAAGATCATATTGGGATTTGTAATTCTTTTGCTGATCCAGCTGGCACTCGTGCTTGTATCCCGTTTGGTTTTAGATGGAAAGGTGAATTAAAGTATTATGCGGAACGGTCTTATGCGGCTATTTGAAAGGTCGGTTAGTATTCTGAAAAATATGGGATTTATGGGGCGGCATTCGTGGAATTTCGCACGTAAAATATATCCTCATATTATCCTCCAAACATTTCTGCAAATTGTGCAGCCTTTTGTTTTACTTTATTTATCCAAATATATATTGGATGAGCTTTGCGGCGAGAAGCGTTATGATGTTACTATACGCTATTTGTGCATTTATGCTTCTGCAATGATAATATTCAACCTTGTGCCGACGCTTATACAGCGACACAAAAACGTTCAGACGCTGATAATAGATCATAAGATAAGCATGTATAATCAAACGAAATGGCTATATATGGACTACTGCAACTTTGAGGACGGTAGACTACGTGATCTTTCGGCTAAAGTAACGGGCGCAGTTGATCCACGATCGTTTGCGGAAAATACGGTTCCGGGATTCTTTATTGATCTGATACAGCTTGCCGGATACAGTTATATAATCGCCTCCATCCATCCTTTGATGATTGCTTTCCTTCTTATTGTGATTGGAGCAAATGCCGTTGTTGCACGAAAATGTGATAAGATCGGATATGAGTATCAAACAATTTTTTCCCACATTAATAGGTGCATCACTTACGTTTGGCTCACTATGGCATCTTTTGATTTTGCAAAGGAAATAAGAATAAACGGTGCTTCCAAGTGGCTCAGGAAAAAATATGACGAAAACACTTTGAAGTATATGAAGAATTACAAGGAAAAGCAAAGAAGGCAGTTGAAATACGATATAATCCCGTTTTTTACTGATATGCTGCAAACAGTTGCCGTGTATGGCTACTGCGCATACCTGGTTATTACGGCTGAGATTACCGTTGGCTCATTTACCGTTTTTCTTGGTGCCATCGCGGCGTTTTACGGAACATTATTGAGTTTTGTGAAGAGATTTTCGGGACTCTATATGCTATCAGGATATGTTGACGATTATAAAAAATTTCTGGAGCTTTCGGAACATGAAGGTAAAGACAGGGAGATAATAAGCGGCAGTGCATTGCCTGCCGACTGCGGAGAAATTGAGTTCGTGAATGTGTCCTTTAAGTATCCGAACACTGACAGATTCGTTCTGAAGAATATAAACATCAAAATAAAAGCCGGCGAACGGATTTCTGTAGTAGGATACAACGGTGCAGGAAAAACTACTTTTATTAAGCTTATATGCCGTCTTTACGAGCCGACAGAAGGCAAGATTTTTTTAGACGGGATAGATATTTCGACGATAAATCTTGCGGATTACCGTGAACGTATTTCCGTTGTTTTTCAGGATTACCAGCTGTTTTGGATGACTATATGCGACAATGTGGCAATGAATCGTGCGGTTGACGCAGAGCGGTTAAAGAATTCGCTGAAGCAAAGCGGACTCGGTGAAAAAACAGAGGGTCTTAAAGACGGTATATATACGCACATAGGTCGTGTATTTGATTACAGCGGAAATGAATTTTCCGGTGGCGAAAGTCAAAAGCTCGCATGTGCCAGAGCATATTACAAAGACGCACCGATTGTTATTCTTGACGAGCCTACCGCTTCTCTTGACGCTATAGC
>CAKSQP010000178.1 GCA_934486965.1 uncultured Eubacteriales bacterium | reverse complement strand
TGATAATACGGATTTTGCGGTCCAAAATTCCGATTCTGTCACCAACCTCAATCCACTTTCCGGTAACCGTGTCGTAACGGCTCGCAAGATACGGCGCTTCTCCACAGGAGATCTCCATGCGATTTGCCTTCACATAATCCTGCCATGTCTTTTTCTCAGGAAAAGTAATCTTGTCTTTTGCCGTAATCCATGTCTGTCCACTTTCGGTGTTGAAAACATTTTCTCTGCCAAACCATGCGTTGTCAACAAGATTATTTTGGCCGTTGCATACCCAGGATGGGGTAAAAACTTCAGCCTTATCACGGACACGGATTGCCTGTTCTTTTTTTGACTTTGTCGTTCTTGGCTTTATAACACTGCCATTACGATGTGTTATACTGTCTATCCGAATTTGATCGTCACTTTGATACCCCAATCCACGATCAGAATAATTATCAGTCGCCCAGATAATATTCTTGCCCGAGCTCTTGTCAAGCAATAGAATGGCAAGCAGATTAGAATCCAGCTGATATATATAGTTTTCTTTTATATCGATATTCTGTTTCATAAATTATTCCTATGCAATCTTTCAATCGTTTTCTGAAGCGAACAATATTATTTTAATAGGCTTATCCATGCATTTTCTCTTTTTCAGGTTTCATTATCTCATAATCAATGTCCCAAAAAACGGACTCATACAGAGTTATTTTTCAAGTACACTCAAATAATCGTCAAGTCTTTCGTTTACATAATCTGCAACAAGCTCTGTCATTTTTCCGGCACTGCCGTTTTTGTAGTATTCATCAAAGGCATCGTAATACTTTTTTCTGTCCGTAAACTTGACATCAACAGGCGGATACCCGTTTCTGATCAAATCAAGATTGAGAATCAATCGGCCGGTTCTTCCGTTGCCATCGATGAAAGGGTGGATACCCTCAAACTCCAAATGAAAACGGGCAATTCGCTCGATAGGATTCATCGCTTCTTTTCTTTGCTCGTTCTCCAGAAGGAGTGCAGTCAGCTTCGGCTCAATGAGATACGGCTGAACCGGTTCGGTGTACGCTCCCATAATGCGAACGGGTATTTTGCGAAATACGCCCTTGTCTTCTGGTCTGTCAATAAGAACGAGGGAATGAATTTGTTTAATAACACTCTCTGAAAGTGGCACCTCTTTTGATGCAATATCAAGCACAAACATAAACGCATCACGGTGTCCTATAGCCTCCATATGATCCTTCAGCGGCTTTTGGTCAATCGTCATGCCCTCAAGCGCCATGGCAGTCTCTTTGAGTGTGAGAGTATTTCCTTCAATAGCATTTGAGTTATATGTGAATTCAACCATAAACTCTTCACGCAAGCGTTCAACTTCTCCTTGTGTTAAAGGACGAAGATTAGAAAGAAATTCTTTCTTTTGTGCGATTTCATCAAAAACCGTAGGCTTTTTTAACCTGCCGTCACGAGGCTTTTCAGCATCGGCAGGAATCATATATAAATTTCCTTTTCGTATTGTTCCGGGAATTTTTCCCTCGGCACACAAAATGCGAACGCGACGCGCAGATAGTCCCCATTTTTCAGCTGCTTTTGAGGCTTTTATATATTCCATTTGGCTTCCTCCAAACTTAAATACACTTGCACAGATTTAGTATATCATATTTTGGGAATAATATCAAGTGCTTTTTGAATATACCAACCGATATTATTCCTTTTTTTAGAACACTGGGAATAAAAAAAGCGGGGCCGAAGCCCCGCTTGAATCACATATAAATAAGTTCTTTACAAACGATTTCTGTGACTCTATTTCTAATATTGTTCATTTGCCGCACCCATACCATTTGATTGTCAGATTTTATCT
>CAKSQP010000177.1 GCA_934486965.1 uncultured Eubacteriales bacterium | reverse complement strand
ACCACAATGCCTCGGCTTGCGATATGGAGGGAGCGGCTATCGCTTATGTCTGCTATCTCTGCAAAATTCCTTTTGCCGCAGTCAGGGCGATCTCCGACAACGCAAACGAATCGTCTCCCGTCGACTTCCCGACGTTCAGGAAACTTGCAATCGAAAAGTCGACAGAAATTATGTACCGTTTCTTTACCGAATAAAAAACCGAATATTCAGGCTCCCGTACATATATATTGTACGGGAGTTGATTTTTTTGACGGCAAAAAAACAGGATTTTCTCCGCGGAGCGTTTATTCTTTCTCTTTCCGGACTTATCGTCAAGGCTGTAGGCGTCCTTTTCAGGATACCTCTTACAAACCTTGTCGGCTCGGCAGCGATGAGTTACTATTCATCTGCATACAGCGTTTACATTCTGCTTCTTGCGATCTCAACGTCGGGACTTCCGACGGGAATTGCAGTGCTTGTGTCGAGATATAACGCTCTCGGTGCTTACAGATCGGTACGCCGCACCGTCGGAACGGCATTCTTTTTCTTTACCTCGATAGGATTTATCCTGTCTCTTGCGGGAGTTTTGTTTGCAAGACCGATAGCAGTCCTTATGAACAGCGAAGAGGCGTATTTTTCCGTTGCGGCGATAATGCCCGCCGTGTTTTTTGTATCCGCGGTCTCTGTCTTCAGAGGATATTTTCAGGGATTTGGGAATATGGTCCCGACTTCCGTTTCGAATATTCTGGAGGCGGTTTCCAAACTCGTTTTCGGGTACGGATTCGCTTTCTTTCTGCATGAAAGAGGCTGTCCCGATGAGACGGTCGTCGGAGGAGCCGTTTGCGGCGTCACTGTAGGAACGGTCCTTTCCTGCTTATATATGCTTATCGCATACTCTCTGAAAAAAGAGAAGAAAACCGTTTCCGGACTTTTCAGAAAAGCGGACAGCGGCGGCAAGATTTTTTCTTCGCTTATGTCGGTTACGCTTCCGGTGACCCTTTCGGCTGTGACTTCAAGCCTTATGGGAACGATAGACTCGTTTCTTGTGATGAGCCGCATGAAAGAATATATGAATACCGAGACCGCAAAACTATTCTGGGGCGCTTATGCCAATATGTCCCAGACGGTCTTCAATCTGCCGTCGTTTATTATGGTTTCTCTTTCGACAAGCCTTGTTCCCGCTATTTCTTCGGCTTTCACTCTCAAAAAAACGGGAGAACTTCGGAAAACCGTTTCAAAAGCATTCCGTTTTACGTCGATGTTCGCTTTCGGTTCGGCGTTCTTTCTGTTCTTTACCGCGGGCGACGTCCTCTCTGTTCTTTTCGGGGGAGACCCCGGAGGCGTATCGGTCGCAGTCCCGCTTCTCAAAACACTTTCGTTTGCGCTTATCCCCGTCGGCTTTACAAACATTACCGCCGCGGCGCTGAATTCCGTCGGGAAATCCCATCTTTCCGTGTTTTCGGTCGCAGTCGGTGCCGCAGTGAAGATATTTCTTACATATATACTCGTCGGAATACCCGAAATCAACGTTTCGGGGGCTCCTCTTTCGACCGATTTTGCATACCCCGTGATGCTGATTCTCAACCTTGTTTTTCTTCGTAAAAGTATAGGAAAACTGCCTTCGTTTTTCGGTAATATTTTCCTTCCCGCGCTGTCTTCTGCCGCGGCATTATTTGTTGTCATTGCGTTTTACTCCTGTTTTTCTTTGCAGTTATCACACTTTTTGAGTTTTTTGATTTCGTTTTTCTTGTTTTTTATTGTATATATTTCACTATTATCAGCGTTTAAGTGTATTGATTTTTGTGGATATTTACGAAATTTCACAAAAATGAAAAAAAGCCCTTGAAAATTGTCGAAGAATTATGTAAAATATAGCCATGAACTGCAATTTCGCATTTA
>CAKSQP010000176.1 GCA_934486965.1 uncultured Eubacteriales bacterium | reverse complement strand
TTTCATTCTCATTCCTCCTTACCAAACAAGGTTTCTCTTGACAATTTCGTAAACTAAGAATAGCATAATATGTACAAATATAAAATATCTATTTCCGACCATGATATATATTATAGCGACTTTTTTTTGAAAAGTCAAGATTCCGTCTTGTCTTTTTGCGGGCGAGGTGTTATACTTGTAAAAGAAAGAAGGAATACAATGGAAAAGACAGTGAAAAAACGCGGGCTTGATATGTTGAACGGCCCGATATGGAATAAACTGCCGATCTTTGCCCTGCCCGTTGCGGCAACGGCAATTCTGGAACAGCTTTTCAACGCGTCGGACGTTGCGGTCGTCGGAAATTTCGCAGGCTCGGACAAAACGCTTGCGGTCGCCGCGGTCGGAGCAAACACCGCCGTAATAAGCCTTATAATAAATCTGTTTGTCGGTATCGCCCTCGGAGCGAACGTCGTTATTGCGAACGCGATAGGCAGAGGGGATAAAAACGCCGTTAAAAGAGCGGTAAACACGTCGGTGCTTATCTCTGTCATAGGCGGTCTTATCGTCTGCGTTCTCGGCGAAATTATTGCGTCCCCGCTTATGCGGCTTCTGCAGGTTCCGGAGGACGTTTTCCCGTCGGCGCTTTTATATTTGAGAATTTATCTTGCGGGTATGCCCGTTATACTGCTTTACAATTTTGAAGCGGCTATCTTCAGAAGCGTGGGCGATACAAAGACCCCGCTTATCGCGCTTGCCGCGTCGGGCGTTCTCAACGTTATCCTTAACCTGTTTTTCGTCATCGTTCTCAAAATGACGGTAAACGGTGTTGCGATAGCGACCGTTGTTTCAAACGCTCTGAGTTCGGCGGTCCTCTTTATAAGGCTTCTGCATACCGATAAAGAGATAAAAGTCGAAATAAAAAACCTGAAATTCGACGGCGCGGCGTTTAAGAAAATAATAAGGATAGGTCTTCCCGCGGGAATTCAGGGAGCGGTCTTCGCGCTTTCGAATATCATAATCCAATCCGCGATAAACAGTCTCGGAAAAGTCGTCATGGCGGCGTCGAGCGCGGCGTATAATATCGAAATTCTGGCTTACGACGTGCTTAATTCTTTCAGTCAGGCGTGCACTACATTTGTCGGGCAGAATTTCGGCGCACGGAAGATAGACCGCTGTAAAAAAACGCTTTATCTCTGCCTTCTTGAAGACCTTATCGCGACCCTTTCGTCGGTCGGGCTTGTTCTTCTTTTCGGCAGATTTCTGCTCTCTCTTTTCAATGCCGACCCCGAAGTCATCGAAATCGGATATACCCGCCTTGCAGTCATTCTTTCCGCTTATGTTTTCAGTATGATATACGACGTCATTTCGGGGTATCTGAGGGGGTTCGGGATATCTCTTGTTCCGTCGCTTCTGACAATTGTCGGCGTCTGCGGTATCCGAATTTTCTGGATAAGCGTTATTTTCCCGCAAAGCCCGACTTTCAGAACGATAATGAACGTCTATCCCGTAAGTCTCGGAACGACGGCGTTCCTTATCTTCCTTTCCCTGCTTTTTTACCGCCCCGCAAAGAAATATTCAAAACAGAACTAAAGACGCAAAGCCGCGGGAAAAGCGGGCTCACATAAAGGCACTTTCAAAAAGTGACCGATTGAGAGCGGCACAACGCCACAGAGATTTATAATTCTGTGGCGTTGTGCTTTTTTATAGCTAACAAGAAAATGATTAGAGAATATTTTGAACCTTGATTAAAGTTGCAGGCGTAATCATTACTGCAAAGTGATTTTATTCTACAATTGCAGCGTCTGTCAGTCGGCAATACTTAAATCCATTTTCCTCATAAGTTTCAAAGATTCCCGTGACGGTTATCTCAGAGTTTAGCTCTGGGTAATCATTCGGATAAGTATGTTCACCAGTTAGGATAAATTCAAGTCCCTGCGAGCAGCAGGCCGTCGCATCGGCAATGATACAGGCAAAGT
>CAKSQP010000175.1 GCA_934486965.1 uncultured Eubacteriales bacterium | reverse complement strand
GCCTTCCTGTGCCTGATACGCACCGCTCTTTTTTGTGATTACCGGATTAATCATTGCAAACTGGAATGGACCTACCGATACTGCAATAATTGCCTTATTTACACCTATCATATTTGCAGCCATACCAACACATATTTCTCTGTTTGCTTTAAGTGTATCTAAAAGATCTGTTACAACCTGTCTGTCAGATGTTGTAGCAGGTTGCGCTTTTCTTGAAAATATCTTCTTCCCTTTTACTATCTGCTTAATCATAACAAATTACTCCTGTTTTAACATCAAATTAGTTTTTCAAACATCCTATTGGTACAATGTATATTCCATCTTCTCTCCTATACGCAAACTCTCCTGCACCAACAACAATCATTAAAAATGACGGAGCTGGCATTTTGGATGTATCTATTTTATTTGCTAATGATTTTAAATTTGCTGCTCCTTCCTCTATTAACTTTTGGCCTCCAAGTTTTATTTCAGCCAGACCATATTTACCATTTTTAAGATGAATCACTGTATCACATTCCAATCCTGATTTATCTCTATAATGCAATACATTTCCGCCAATTCTTTCTGCATATACCCGAAGATCCCTCACACACATAGTTTCAAATAACAAACCCATTGTATTCAAATCATTAAGCAAATCCTGTGGTCCTATACCCAAAGCTGCTACTGCAATCGAAGGATCAATATAATATCTTGTATCAGATGTCCTAATGGATGTTTTTGACCTCAAATTTGGATTCCATGCCGGCATATCTTCGATAACAAATATTTTTTTTAATGCATTAATATACGATGCTATTGTATCCTCATTTAATGATTCTGTGTCGTTTGCAATAATGTCATCTCGTAATAAAGTATTTGTAATCTGAGCTCCTTGATTTCTTGCAAAAGACCTCATTAATCTTTTCACTCTTTCAGGATTTTTACTAACACCGTCCGCTCTGTTTATATCTGATTTAACCACCGCTTCATAATAATCCTCTGCTTGCATCAACGATACTTTCTCTTTCATCCCGACAGCATGAGGCCATCCGCCTCTACAAATCAAAAAAGCAAGACTATCTATATCCAAATTATTAATTCCCTGTATTGTTTCAGGACTACAGAAAAGATTTTCCAAACTTACTTCTCCTGAGGACTCCCCTGATTCAAACAGAGACATCGGTCTCATCATTAACCATGTAAAACGTCCTGTTCCTGAATGTGTAATATCATCTGAGTCAACAGGAACCGCGGAACCCGTTAATATAAATTGCCCTTCTTCACCACGTATATCTACTTCATATCTCGTTGCATCCCATAATTTTGGTGCAATCTGCCATTCATCAATAAGTCTTGGTGTTTTACCTTTTAATAACCTTTCTGGAGCTATTTCAGACATTTGAATATTCGTCTCTCTTTTACTTGGTTCGTCCATTCTCAATATACTTCCTGCGACCTGCATGGCAGTTGTCGTTTTTCCACACCACTTTGGTCCTTCAATAACAACTGCTCCTTTTGCTTCTAGTTTATCCTTCAACATTTCATCAACTATACGAATTCTATATTTTTTCATTGATTTGTCACCTCAAATATACTATATTTCAAATTCGGCATTTTGGCAATTTATTTTTCGGCATTTTGGCATCTGTTTTTTCGGTTTTTTGGCATTTTATTTTTCGGCATTTTGGCAATTAATATTATTACCATTTATTTTTAAATTATTTATTTGTAAATTTACGCACAAAAATATCAGCCTTATTACTGAACATACAAAAAAGGAGAAACGAACTTCATCATCCGTTTCTCCTTCTCGTCATCTCCTTATCTATGTCACTCAAATTTCTATTTCCTTCTTGCTATATAAATGTTTCTTGTTCCACCACTTTTCCTGTTTCCAGTATCATATCCTTTAACTCTATCAAGATTCCTGCATCTTTCGCTTCTAATTTCTTTCTTGTGCTTTCTTCCAATGGCATTCCTGCACCTGCCTCCAATGCCT
>CAKSQP010000174.1 GCA_934486965.1 uncultured Eubacteriales bacterium | reverse complement strand
GCCCGCCCGAAAAGAACGGGTGCGCAAGTCCGTAAAAATCGTTGAAATCGTTTATGTCCTTACGGTTTATGT
Source organism: uncultured Eubacteriales bacterium (assembly GCA_934486965.1). GTDB lineage: Bacteria > Bacillota > Clostridia > Oscillospirales > UBA644 > Geddesella. The sequence goes on along the minus strand of CAKSQP010000174.1, from coordinate 1,933 downwards.
TGCCGTAAGCGTCGTCTTTCGGGTATATCTGCTGGTACATGCTATTGTCGGAAATGAATATACCTATCGGGTTATCGTCCGTTCCTTCCCATTCCTGCAGATTTTTTTCTTTCGGCTTGGAAAGTATGTTTATAAAATTCTGGAGCATTGCGGAATACTCCGCAGGCACTTCCGTCCTGCCGTTAAGATATTCGTTTTCGGGATTTTTTGCCATAATATAGTTCTTCACATCGGGAACGAGGAGCGCTGCGCAGAATTTCGTTAAAAACCCGTTTTTCTGCTCTTCCCATGTCGCAAGCGGGTTCTTGTGGAGCGAATCAAAAGAAAACCATATTTCTTTATCGTCGAAACGCAGACATTCTTTCATTGAGTTGAATTCGATAAAAGCCGCTTCGAAAAGGCGGGAGTCGGTCTTTGAGTCTTCGCTTATTACCTGCGTCAAGGAGTCCGCTTCGACGACTATTCCGTCGATGTATTTGCTTTCGGTTATCTTTTTTATCGGGGTTATCGTTTTGTTATGGATATTGCTCAAAAATCCGCGGGTCTGGACTAATATCTTAAGATCCCTGTCGGCGTGGTATTTTGCATAACTTTTCAGCGCCGTTGCAAGGAAAACAATGCTTCTGTATGTGAGTTTTCCTTTGAGGACGGACGCAAGATACTGTGAATTTATGTCGTCGGCAACAGGGGAATAGGGCTTTTTGAAATAGAGTTCCCATTCTTTTCTGAACGCGTTGCTGTATCCGCTTTTGACAAAAAAGTACGGTTCTTCGATATGTACGGCGTCAACGCCGTAGTCGATTATCGGCAGAAGTTTCGTTAAAATATAGTTGTTAAAAGAGACTGTCGGGACAATATAGGGAATATTCGGACCGTGAAAAATGACCTTTCCGTCGCGGTCGGTCTGAACTTCGTCCCAGTGATTTATGTCGTCGTATTTCCCGTTCAGGTATTCGGAGAAATCTCCCCAGGAAAGATTCACCGAAAAATGCACGGAATAACCTTTCTTTTTCCACGATGAAATCTTTTTCTTCGCGGTCTTGAAGTCGCTTTTGATTATTACGGTGCCTGCGTTCAGGTCAGTTTCCGGACAGTAACTTTCTGACGTGTAGAACGCGATATTCCGTTGTTTCTGATCGGCGTTTTTCATCGCTGATTCTCCTTTGTTTTATAACTCATTTTATCATATACCGAAACTCTTTACAAGCGAGTTGCTATTTTTATCATAAATTTGTTGAAAAAGTATGGTATTATATCAAAAAAGAGCGATCGGAAGAACAATATGGATAAAGTCTGCACATTTTCAATACATACCCTCGGCTGTAAGGTAAACACTTACGAATCGAACGTTATATGCGAAAAATTCGAAGAAGAAGGGTTCAGAAGGGTCGAGTTCGGCGAGCCGTCGGATATCGTTATTATAAACACCTGCGCCGTGACGGAGGAGAGCGCCCGAAAAAGCCGTCAGTTTGCCCGCCGTGCAAAAAGGGAAAACCCCGACTGCGTGCTTGTCGTCGTCGGCTGTTATTCGCAGATATGCGACGACGGAAGTCTTGACTTTGCGGACGTCGTTTACGGCTCGAAAAATAAATCCGAAATCGCCTCGACCGTAAAACGTTTTCTTGAAAACGGCGAAAAAATTATCGAAGTTTCGGATATGACAAAACCCGTTGATTTCGAAAAAATGCTTTCCGACCGCGACGACAGGGTAAGGGCAACGGTCAAAATTCAGGACGGTTGCAACAATTTCTGCACTTACTGCATAATTCCTTACGCCAGAGGCAGGATACGCAGTAAAGACATAGACGAAGCGTATAACGAAATAAGCGCGCTTGTCGGTTCGGGATATAAGGAAATAGTCGTTACGGGAATACATCTGACAAGTTACGGGCTTGACGGTAAAAATTACGGCCTTTGCGACCTGCTTGAAAGA
>CAKSQP010000173.1 GCA_934486965.1 uncultured Eubacteriales bacterium | reverse complement strand
CTATAATATATAGGCTGATGTGAGTCGGCGACGTGCTGGTGTGGCTCAATGGCAGAGCAGCTGATTTGTAATCAGCAGGTTGTTGGTTCGACTCCGATCACCAGCTCCATAGGGGCGAGTTCCCGAGCGGCCAAAGGGGGCAGACTGTAAATCTGTTGTCACTGACTTCGGTGGTCCGAATCCACCCTCGCCCACCAAAAAAAGACAGTCGTTTGACTGTCTTTTTTTTATCCAATCCGAAGGATTGGTATGGAACACCGCGTAAGCGAGTATGTAATCGCCGCAGGCGTATGGCAACACTCTCTTCGGATCGATTACATACATTTTCTTGCGAAAATGATTACATTTCGACTTCGTCGGATTACATACAGGGCTTTGCCTTGATTTATACGGTTGCAAAGACTCATTTTGGTGTCTTTTGTATTTCGTTTATTTCTATGAGGAGATAATCTGTGTTTATGAAAAAATCCGAATTTGAACGCACAGACAAAAAGCCTGAGGAATTACCGGGCGTAAAGAAAAAATCATTTATTCTTCCTTTTGCAGGCGGAGAAATATGGTTTGAGCATCTTGACGGGATATATCAATATACCGAATTTGCCATTCAAAAATTGCGTGCCGATACTCCGATATTTCGTCGTCCGTCCTCTCCGGGGTATATAACATTCGTTCTCGACGAAACATTTATTACGGAAGAATTGATCTCAGAGATAACAAACGCGCTTCTGAAACCCGACAAACGGTTTATGAGGGTGGCATTCGTCGGGGCAGACGGTTTTTCCTGCAAAAAACTGAAAAAATTATTATCAGGGCACGGCTTTGCTGTCAAATTCTTCGACGGCATTGAACCGGCAAAAGAGTGGATACTTGATGAACGAAGTCTTTAACGGCGATTAAGTGCAGTTTATCTTTAGAACCGTCGAAATCAACATTAAATTTTATTATGTCCGTTATTTCGGACGAATAAAAAGCAGGACTGATTTTTCAGTCCTGCTTTTCCTTATTATGTTTGTCAACCGATTGCTTTTGAAACTCCGACGCCGTGAAAAACGTCAAACGAAAGAATGACCGTTGCGTCCATCTGATATGCGGCGAGCCCCTCAAGTTCTTCGCGGGAAACGACGATGATCTCGGCATTCGGAACTTTCTGTTTTACTACGTTTATAAACGATACGACCGTTAGCGGTCTTCTCATTACGTCTTCGACAAAAACGATGTCCGCGCCGTTATTGTAAATAAACTGGACGGCGTACATTGCGTCTGTGTAGAAATACAGATTGCTTGTCGGAAAACGGTTTTTGATCTTTGTTTTAAGCAATTCGAGCGATTCTTCGGTCGCTGCTACGACTACTATGTTCATACTGTTCCCTCCGTTGGTCAATATTATATACTATAATGACAACGAATGAACAACAGTGTTTTTTTCTTTATGAAATCATACCGAAAAGGCGGCCGTTTGAAAATTCCGCCCAGGAATAGGGGGACATATATTCTCCGCGATAAGCATTGATCGCGGCGGGTTCGCCCTTCATAAAGCGGTATGCGTCGCAGTCTATCTTTTCGGGATCAATGGCGATTCCGAGCCTGTTTTTGACAATAACGTCTTCCGCACCGAATTTTTTCAGCGCTTTCATCATATCGTGGATAAATACCTGCATCTGCTTTTGTCTCGACCTGTTGTAAACGCCGTCGTCCCAGAGAATTGCGGCGATCTCCGAAAGTGCGGCGCTTGTTCCCGCGCGGTCGATAAGATATGCGAATATCTCCTTTGACTTGCTCCTCGGAAATTCGACGACGCGGTTTCCGCAGAATACGTCAAAATTCTGGAAAGTTCTTACCGAAAGTCTCTTTGTTTCGTCGACGGTTATCGGCGTTCTGAGGTTTGCCATTTCTTCTTTTATCTGATCGGACGAAACGGGTTTTATGAGATAGCCGCTCGCTCTCAGATGAAGCGCTTCCATTGCGTAGCCCGTATATGCGGTAACGAATATCACGTTTATGTTCGGGAATTCTTTTTTCAGTTTTGTCGCAAGTTCGACTC
>CAKSQP010000172.1 GCA_934486965.1 uncultured Eubacteriales bacterium | reverse complement strand
GAGTATCCCGTTTTCGTTTTTATACTGGAACTCCGCTTTCGGCTCGGAGGTTTGGGACTGCTGACGGGAAATAATAACGGTATAGGTTCTTACCGCGCCGTTTTCCGCGGTGACAGCGACATTTATTTCGTTCGCACCGTAGTTTAGCGATACCGTTCCCGCTCCTGCAATTTTTGCTTTTCCGTCATAAGCCGCGGCTTTGACAGTGACTGTCGCCGTTGCAGACGGAACAATAAGGCTGTATTCATACCGATCGGTATTGAATTCGGGTCCTATACTGAAACCGTCAACGGAAAGAGACGAAAGTTTATTGTTCGGAGAGCCCGTCGCCGTCGGTTTCTGACAGGCTTTTTCGGGCATATTCTCATAAACGGGTATGTAAAATTTCAGTGCGGCACTCCTCGCGCTTTCAGGGTATCCGAGGGCAAACGCCTGTCCCTCGGAAAGAGACGAACCGATGTTTGTCATATACTGAAGTCCGAGAGAATAGTCACTGTTTATTGAAAAACGGTTATTGTAAAAAGTGCCCGCGCCGTCTTTTCCGTAGTTTCTGTTAAACCATTGCGCGCCGCCGAGGATCGCTTTATAGCGGGTGTTCCACGGTCTGCCGTAAGTTCCGCTTCCGCCTGCATAAATAAGTCCGTTGACTATCGCGGAATTTCCGTCATGAGCCCATGCAAAGATATTGTAAAAGTTGAAAAGATTTTCATAGCCCTTGACCGTTCCCGAAACGCTTCCCGACTCCGTTGCGCCTATTTCCTGCTTTATCTTTGCGGCAAGGACGTAAGGATTGACGTTCGCCTCTTTCCCCGCGTCGTAGATAGCCTTGGGATAATAAAGATCTGCCCCGTCGGTATCCGTAACGGTTTTCGACAAAAACGTACCAGATACTATTTTTTCAATTCCCGAAACCGTCTGAGCCTCGTCGAACCCCTGTCCGAGGAACTGAAAAACCGCGTTTCTGTCAAGAGAATTTCTCGGATCGAGATAATAGGCGATAATTTCTCTTGATGCGGCATGAAGTCCGTAGTCAAAAGACGACCACTTTCCTGTCGTCCAGTCATAAGCGCCGGGCTGGGTCGATTTCCATGAAGACGGAGACGACGGGTCGACAAGACTGACGCCGAGCGAATATTCCACATCGATACATTTTTCCCAGTCAAGCCCTTTTTTTACGGCAATGAATTGCCATTCGGGGTAGTAATAATGCAGTCTTCGCAGATATACTCTGTAACTTTCGGGAAAGCCCTGTGCATCAAGGTATTTTTCATATTCGGCGTCCGCGGGAACATCGACGTCGACATAATCGGCGCGGACGTATCCCGTATACACCTTTCCCTGAGAGCCCCACGCATGTATCTGATACCATAAAACGCCGCTTTTATCTTCTTTTTCACCGATGACTTCGATTTTTTCGCCATTATAGACGAAAGCAATTATTTTATACGATGATCCGGCGTCTTCCCTCATTTTGACTGTTTCCGTAACAGGCTGAATATTTATAGTTCCCGTTTTGACTTCATAAGCTGAGAAAACAACGATAAAAGACATGAGAAAAGCCGTCACGAGGACGAGACAGACAACGGAAAAGAGACGGTTATTCTTATGATACTTAACCATATAAAACCGCCTCCTCAATAATTTCCATATATATTTATAATATCAAAAAAAAGACAAAAAGTCAACAAAAAAGAAGATTTTGCCACAATTTGACATAAAAGAAATTCCCCGAAATTTTTCGGGGAATTTCAAGAGTTTCAAATCTTATTTGCTTGCTTCTTCAACAGCAACGGCACATGCGACGGTAGCGCCTACCATCGGGTTGTTGCCCATTCCGATAAGTCCCATCATCTCAACGTGAGCGGGAACGGAAGAAGAACCTGCGAACTGTGCGTCGGAGTGCATACGTCCCATAGTATCGGTCATACCGTAACTGGACGGACCTGCAGCCATGTTGTCCGGGTGGAGGGTACGTCCGGTTCCTCCGCCGGAAGCAACGGAGAAGTATTTCTTACCGTTTTCGTTGCACCATTTCTTGTAAGTACCTGCAACAGGGTGCTGGAATCTAGTCGGGTTGGTG
>CAKSQP010000171.1 GCA_934486965.1 uncultured Eubacteriales bacterium | reverse complement strand
GAGCAAAAGTCACTCGCCGCGACGACTGTATTTCAGTAAACGCAAAAAACGCCGACGGATACGAAATTCCGGACTGCCTTATGCGGAAAATGAGGTCGTCGATAATGTTTCTCGGCGCTATTCTTTCAAGAAGCAAAAAGGCGGTCGTCAGTCTTCCGGGAGGCTGTGAACTCGGCAGACGCCCGATAGACATTCACCTTTCGGCACTCAAGAAAATGGGTGTTGAAATAACCGAAAACCACGGTTTTCTCGAATGTTCCCATAACGGACTTTTCGGAACGGAAATAAACCTTTCTTTTCCGAGCGTAGGGGCAACTGAAAACATAATGCTCGCCGCCGTAAAAGCGGAGGGCGATACCGAAATACATAATGCCGCAAGAGAACCCGAGATAGAAGATCTGGCGGCTTTTCTCTGCAAAATGGGCGCAAAAATAAAGGGCGCGGGAAGCGACAGGATAACAATAAGGGGCGTAAAAAAACTTTCGGGGTGCGAACACAGCGTTATTCCCGACCGTATAGTCGCAGCAACATATCTCTGTGCCGTTGCCGCAACAAGAGGAAACGCCCTTATAAAAAACGTATGTCCTCAGCATCTCTGCACCGTGACGTCAATACTCGGAGAAGCAGGGTGTTCGCTGAATATCTATGAGGACGCGATATCCGTCGAATGTGAAAAACTCACCGCACTTCCGATGATAAGGACGATGCCTTACCCCGGTTTTCCGACCGACGCGCAGGCTCCTTTTATGGCGCTTTCTTCAACGGCAAGGGGGAACACTCTTTTTGTCGAAACCATATTTGAAAACAGATTCAAGCATGTCGACGAACTCGTCCGAATGGGCGCAAAGATAACGACGGAGGGCAGGGTGGCTCTTGTCGACGGCGTAAAAAAACTTCATTCGGCGTCCGTTCAGGCGACAGACCTCCGCGGCGGCGCGGGACTTGTTATCGCAGGGCTTTCCGCTGACGGAAAAACCATGATCTCGTCTGCGGAACATATTTTTAGAGGCTATGAAAATCTTGAGGAAAATCTGACGGAACTCGGCGGCAGAATAAAAAAACTGTGAGGAAATATCATGGAAAAGACCGGAATGGCGAAAATTATGAAAACCGCGAGAAGGAAAAAGCGCGCAAGACTTATTCTTGCCGTTACTCTTTCTCTTGTTTTTGTCGTCGCGGCGGCGATCGCTTTTAATATAATATTCAGCGCCGCAAATCTTACGGTCGTCAATAATACCGACTATTCGGACGGGGAACTTCTTTCGGCGGCGGGAATTTCCGAAAAAACGCCGCTTCTGTTTATGCGCGAGAGTGTAATTTCTGGGAAGATAGAGACCGCTTTTCCGTATGTCGAAAGCGTGAAGATAGAAAGACAGTGGCCGAGAGCCGCGACAGTGACTTTCGAAAGAGCCGTTCCGAAATATCTGCTCGTAACGGAAGGCGGCACGGAACTTGTTCTCTCCGAAGGGTTCAAAGTGCTTGAACAGGCGGGAGACAACGCGTCGGGGCTTGTCCCAGTTAAAAACGTTACCGTCAACAAATACGAGACGGGCAAAAAAATATCGGGCGCCGAAAATATCGAAGTAGGACTTCTTTCGGAGATCGTCGGCTGTCTGAAAGATTTCGGTTTCTACGACAGACTGACTTCCGTAGACTTTTCAAAAAAATACAATTACGTTATCATTCTTGACGGGGAAATTACCGTGGAACTCGGAACTTCCGATGATCTCGACAAAAAATTCGATAAACTTTCCGAGATACTGAAACGCAATTCCGAACACACTAAACTGAATATCAGCGTGCGCAATTACAAAGAGGGAAGATGTACCGTAATCGAGTAAAAATTTTTATAAAGATGTAAGAAAACTGTTGACTAATGTCAAGTTTTATGGTATCATTAAAAAAGAAAGGACTGATATTATGCCGTTCAAGAGCGTAGATGAAAAAGAGAATATCGTTAATATAAAAGTAATCGGCGTAGGCGGCGGCGGAAACAATGCCGTCAACCGTATGATAAAAGATAATGTTCAGGGCGTGGAATTTATCGCGATAAATACCGACCAGCAGGCTCTCAACCATTCGGAGGC
>CAKSQP010000170.1 GCA_934486965.1 uncultured Eubacteriales bacterium | reverse complement strand
AAGCCCTCTCCCCTTTATATTTATATAGGTCAGATAACGTAGCAGAATATCGAAATGAAATGACATACCCTGCCGAGCAGAACGAAAATATGAAAGACGGAATGGATATATCTGCATTTTTTGCCGAACGCATAGAACACCGCGCCGACGGTATACGCAACGCCTCCGCCGAGAAGCCACGCAATCCCCCCGAAACCGATGACTTCGTAAAGAGGTTTGAAAGCAAAGATTATGACCCAGCCCATCGCGATGTATGCTATATAGGAGATTATCTTGAATTTGTTTATATCTATCGCATTGAAAACTATGCCGAGGACCGCGGCGCCCCAGACGATGCCGAAAAGAGTCCAGCCGACAGGCCCGTTGAGCGAAACGAGGGTGTACGGAGTATATGTCCCCGCGATCAGAAAATATATAGTACAATGATCGAGAATTCTGAAGACCCTTTTGGCGTTGTTGACCTTAAGGGAGTGATACATGGTCGACATCATATATAAAATTATAAGGGAAGCCCCATAGATCGCAGACGCGACGACCGCCCACGCATTGCCGTGTATTGCAGAGAATACGACGGAAAGGACGAGCGCTGCGACGGAAAAGAGAACTCCGACGCCGTGGGTTATCGCGTTCATAAGTTCTTCCCCCAGAGAATATTCGGGTATCTTTATTTTTTCTTTAAGCGTTTTTTTCATTGTTTTGCTCCTTTCGATACATAAATATTATCATTCGCAGACCCAAAAGTCCACCCACGAAAGCAATTTCCGAATATACTGAATATCCGACGGAGTAAACCGTCCCGTATTTCCGTTCTACCGTCGCGTTTTTCAACTCTACCGACAGTAGAACGCCGCACGGTTGACGAATATTTTCGGCATATTGACAAAACCGCCGCGCTCGTGTATAATAGTGAAAAAGAAGAAGGGAGAATTATTATGTTCTGCGAAAAATGCGGAAAGAAAGTCAATGACGATTGGGATTTTTGCCAGAATTGCGGAAATCCGTTAAATAAAGAATATCAGACAGAGGAAGAGGAATCGGCGAAATTACCCGAAGAAGAAAAAACCGCCGCCGAAGAAACCGACGCTACGGCAAAAACGATAGTTCTTTCGGACGAAATGAGAAAAGAACTTCTCGGCGCGGGAGAACCGACGCCCGCCGAACCGGCGAAAAAAGAAAACTTTTTCAAGAAGAATATGGGGTGGCTGATTGCCGCAGGCTCCGTTCTGCTTATCGGAATAATCGCGCTTATCGTTCTTTTATGTATGCCGAAAAACAAAACCCTCGACCTTGAAAACTATATACAGATATCCGTTTCGGGTTATGACGGCAGCGGATATATCGAAGGAACGCCCGTTGACCGCGCGAAACTCCTGACAGACGTCCTCGGCGAAATACCCGACGGAGACAAAACGACGGAAGCCGAACTGAAAGTTTATTATGACTACATAGCAAAAGCCACCGTTATAGAAAACGCGATCTCCGCCGATATCGAATATTCGTCGGGCGTGTATTCGGGAAATCTGAAAAACGGAGACAGGATAGTCGTAAAGATAAAAGCCGACCCCGAAGTCTTCAAAAAATACGGATTTACCCTCAAGAGCGAAAACATCACAAAAGAACTGGTTATCGGCACGGACTGCACGGCTCTGGGGGCGCTTTCCGACCTCGACCCGTTCGATTGTCTTACCCCGACTTTTACCGGATTTAACGGGAGCGGCAGACTCGCGGCGCAGACAAAAGAAGTCACAAAGACAATAAAAGACCCGTCGGCAACGGTCAAAGAAATAAAAATTTCGGCGCTCGCTGACGGAAACGCGTCTTCGGCAAATATATATATCAAATTTGAGATAACATACCTCAAACCGAGCGAAAACGGAACAGACTCCTTTGAAAGCACGGCGACAGAGACCGTCTATCCGACGATGTCCGAAACTTCCGGACTTTCAAACGGAGATAAGGTCACATTTTCTGTCGAGCCCGACGATTTTTCTTTCTTTGAAAAATACGGAATCACCGTTTCTCAGACGTCCGAGACCTACACCGTCGACGGACTTCAGGACAATGTAACGGTAAACCTGCTCGACAACCT
>CAKSQP010000169.1 GCA_934486965.1 uncultured Eubacteriales bacterium | reverse complement strand
GATAAGAGGAAAGGTCGTTTCAAATTGGAAAGAGGACGGCGAAACAACCGTTTATCATGTGGAAATTCCTTTCGGAAGCACGGCTCGCTTCAAGGCAGAAGGTCTTGAAAAAACGCTGACTTACGGAGTGTATAACATAAAACATAAGGCTATAAGCCGATAAACGCTATGTTTATCGGCTTATTGATAATTGTATGACTATTTCTGGGATAATCAAAAATAAAGACCTGAGAGCATTTAAGCCCGTGCCTTTCTGGAGTATAAATTCAAAACTCGACGTCGGCGAGATTAAACGGCAGATTTCCGATATGAACGATTTCGGGCTTGGAGGATTTATTTTTCACGCGAGGGCGGGTCTCGAAACGCCGTATCTTTCAGACGAATGGTTCGAAGCGGTAGGCGTTGCGCTCGAAAAGGCAGGGGAACTCGGGCTTAAAGCGTGGTTGTATGACGAATACGGTTGGCCGAGCGGTTTCGTCGGCGGAAAACTTTTAAGCGATAAAGAGAACCGCGCGGGTTTTTTGCGTTATGAAGTGAAAAACTATTTCGACGCTTCGGCTTTTGCTGTTTTTGTTAAACGCGGAGATGATTTCGGGCACGTCGAAGTCCCCGTTGCGGGAGTTACCGAATATCATACTATAAATAGATTTCTTTCGGACGCGTATTGTGATATTCTTAATCCTCGCGTTACCGATCTTTTCATCGAGGAAACGCACGAAAAGTATTACGCGCGTTTTAAAAAAACGTTCGGGAAGGAACTCGCAGGCTTTTTCACCGACGAACCGCAATATTATCGTTACGAAACGCCCGTTTCCGCCGTTTGCGAAGATGAGTTTTACAAGGCATACGGCGAAAATCTGAAAGACGGACTTATTTGGCTTTTCGTTCAAAGCGAAAAAGGTTATCCGTTCAGGATTAAATATTACAACCTATTAAATAAATTATATTGCGAAAATTACTATAAAAGGCTTTACGATTGGTGCGATCGTCACGGGATGCTGCTCACGGGGCATAGTGTTGAGGAAACGCTTTTCTTCACGCAGATGTGGGGCGGAGCGGACTGCGCGACGAGCTATCTTTACGAGCATATTCCCGCGATAGATAACTTGGCTCGCGACGGAACGGCGGAAATTTCCGCAAAATCGGTAGGCTCGGTCGCGGCGCAGACGGGAAAGAAACTCGTCATGACCGAAACGTTCGGCTGTTCGGGTTACGGTGTTACTCCTCGCGAACTGAAGCTTATTGCGGAAAAGCAGTATGTTTACGGCGTGGACCTTATGTGTCAGCACCTTTATAACTACACCTTTTCCAGACTCGGCAAAATAGATTGCCCGCCGTCTTTCGGCAGGATTATGCCGTGGAAGTCATTCTATAAGTCGTTTAATGACTATTTTTCAAAACTCGGTTTTCTGATTGCGAACTCGGAAGAAAAAGCCGAAGTAGCGGTAATCACGCCTATGGAAAGCATTTATCTCGATTACTTGCGGCTTGATGAGTCCAAGTCGCAGGCTGACGTAGACGAGCCTTTCCTGTGTCTTTTATCCGAACTAAAAAAGCGCGGCGTTTCATATCATTTCATAAACGAAAAGATAGCCGAAAAAGTCGGGCGCGTAAAAAAAGGCAAACTTATTATCGGCGAAAAGAGTTATTCGCAAGTCGTTTTAAACCCCGCAAAGGAAATGAAAAGCTCAACCCTTAAACTTTTGAAAGAATTTTCGGCAGAGGGCGGAGAAATTTTCGGTAAAACTTTACCCGAATTTATAGACGGAAAGAGGGTGGAGGTTATTCTTCCCCTTGTGTCGGAATTCGATAAGCTCAAAAAACCGACTGAAATATCGTTCGACAGTGAAGTTGCTTATTCATACAGAACGATTGACGGGCGAGATTTCGTTTTCGTTGTCAACGAGAGCGTAAAACCCGTAACAATGACTACGAAAGAGAAGTTTTCTGCTTATGATTTAACTATCGGCGAAGCGGGCGAGTATTACGGCGGCAAAACGAAAAATATGATTCCCGCGCGGTCGGGTATGATTTTCGAACTCGGAGATATCGGCAAAGCCGAGGATTTAACGTTATCTTCCGAAATTGTTCCCGGGTATGTTTCGGCGGACGAGAATACGCTCGTTATAGACAACGTTACGGTAAAAACGGAGAACGGAAGGACTTTCGAAGGTTA
>CAKSQP010000168.1 GCA_934486965.1 uncultured Eubacteriales bacterium | reverse complement strand
TCCGTTTTTACGCCTCTTTCCGAACAGAATGAAATTATTTTCCCGAAGTCGGGGTGCTTTGATATATCTCCGGTGAAGATAAGTTCTTTATTTGTGAGAACCGACGCCCCGCCTATAAAACCGTGTTCGTAACCGTCAAGAAAAACGTATCCTTTTTTTATTAAAAGAACGGATATCCCCGCTTTTTCGGCGGATTTTTTTATACTTTCGTCTTCGGTTATTATCGCGCGGTCGGATACGCAGACGACATTGCATTTTGCGTACCCCTGTTTTGTTCCGATAATTTTAAGTTCTTCTGCCGCTTCTGCAACTTTTTTGTCAAGCGCGTTTTTCAGCCCGATAAGATATTCTCCTACCTGCACGGCGTTGTATAAAACATCTGCAGGGTATCCGTTTTCGGGGTCTTTTTCTCCTTTTACGGCGTTCGGAATATCCGACAGATATCCGTAAAATTCGGGACAGCAGACAAGTTTGTCGCCTGCTTTTACACAGCCGAGGTCGATATGACCTTTGGTCGAATCCGATATCTTTTTAAGGTTGGGCAAAAGCCTCAGACAGTCCTTTTTTGAAAGAAAATCAATTATCTCTGTCGGAACGTTTTTATTTATCAGTATCATATTTCACCGTTATTTCGTCTTTTGTTACATTGTCTCGTGATACGGCTCTTACCGTGTTGCCGTCGCCGTCTGTAAAGGCTATGTTGCAGACGTAAATTGCCGCGCCCTTTTCGTTCAGCCCGTCGATGAACGAATATATTTCATCTTCGTTTTCTTCTGCGGGCAGTTCGATATTGAGAGTCCGACCGTCGGTTTCCGGTTCTTCTTCGGTATAGCATTGCGGAAAGGTCGTTATGTAGATATCCTTTGCGTTTTCAATGCCGTATTTTAATCTGAAATCAAGCAGTTTTTCCTCCATATAAAGAGGAAGTTCCGTTCCTGTCGCTCTGTTTTCGGAAGTCTCTGTTTCTGCGATCTCACGGTTTTCGGAGTTTTTCAGGACAATTCTGACGCCGAAAAGACCGTTTTCTTCAAATACCGTTTCGGCGTACCTTATAAGAATTGCGTCTTCTCCCGTAATTTCTTTTTTGCCCGATGAAATAACGATTTCTTCGTATGTCGGAGTTTTTCTGCGTTCCTTTATTGATATACGGGCGCTTTGGGCGACGGTCTTTATTTTGTCGTTTGACGAAGATATTCCGTAGACCGTTATGACGATTGCCGTGACGGCGACGATCGGCAAAGCCGTTTTTATTATTTTTGCAAGATATTTTTTTATATTCATCTTTTTTCACCGCCGAATATATTCTAACACATTTCTTTTGAATGTTCAAGCGGTTTACACAAAAACCTTTCGTTATTTTTCCGCATAAGATATTAGTGCGGACGGTAAAATTCCGGTCCGTGAAACATATAAAGACGAAAGGAAAATCAACTTGCTTAACGATATATATTCTGTACCGGAAGAAGAAACTCCGGTTTCTTTGCAGGAAGAGATAACGGACGGCACGGCGGAAGTTTTTGCGAAAAAAAGCGACGTCGGTCCGGCTCTTGCGATAGCGTATATTCCGAGTCAGACTTTTGAACTTTTATACGGAACGGAAGAGGCGCTGATGTCGGGAACGCTCTTTAAGAAACTCGACCTGCCGTTCCTCGGATATAAAAAGGAGATGTAACATGACGGAAAGACAACATCTTATGAAGAAACTTATGGCGGAACGCTTTGCGGCGATAGAGACCGCGATATTCCTTGATACTCACCCTCAGGACGAAAAAGCGCTCAAAGCGTTTAAGGAATATTCGGAAAATACAAGAAAACTGAAAAACGAATACGAAAAAAAATTCGGTGCGCTGACAGCCGAAAACGCGGCGACCGACAAAAACTGGACATGGATATGCGATCCGTGGCCATGGGACTAAAGAAGGAGACGGACTATGTTTTTTTACGATAAATCTTTGGAATATCCTCTTGATATAAAGAACCCCGACCCGAAAGCCGCACAGATAATAATAAGCCAGTACGGCGGTCCTCACGGCGAAATAGGAGCGTCGCTTCGCTATCTCAGCCAGAGATATTCGATGCCTTATCCCGAAGTCCGTGCGGCTCTTACCGACATCGGTAGAGAAGCCTCTGAAATGTTCCATTCAGAGGCTACGGCTTTTTTTGATGCTTTTGCAACCGTGTA
>CAKSQP010000167.1 GCA_934486965.1 uncultured Eubacteriales bacterium | reverse complement strand
TTCGAAAAGTTCTGCGTATTTCTCGCAAAGCGCAATATCATTTTTAAGGTCATCGGGCGTTTTCCTTACGATAAATTCTTCGGAAAGAGAAAACGGTGACGGGCTTTCCTTAAATTTTTCGACCGTCGCCGATGCGTCGGAAAAAGACATTCCGCAGAATTTCTTTTCGGTGAAAAGAGCGGAAAAAGCCGACAGTTTTTCTTCTTCTTTTTTCAGAAGAATTTTATCGCGAAAGAACTGATTTTCCGTTTTCTTAGCGCCCGAAACAAGCAAAGAGGCCTTTTTGAGGAGAACGCCCTCCCCTTCGGAGACCGCAAATTTCGGAAATACCGAGTTCCTTATCTCATCAAACCGCTCTTTTTCGGCAGAGGTCGCAAAGACAAAGGTTCCCGTTTTTCCGTACTCGGCAAATCTTTTCAATAAAAATTCGCAGACATTTTTCTTGTCCGCAAAAACGTTGAGGTCAAAAATAAAACTTTCGCCGTTTTTGATGTGTCCCGCGCTTTTCCTTAACGCGACCGACGGTTCGAGGGTATATTCTTCTCCCGCAGAGCCTGCGTTCGGCGGCAGTTTTCCGAAAACGGGAATATCGCCGTCGGCATAGATATCGTAATTTTCAAGAGGTAAAATTCCTTTTTTGCGGCATGCCTGAAGATCGCACGATATATAATCGCGCGGAAGTCTTCTTTCGGAAATAAATACGGCTTCGTCATAAGGCATCGAAGACAGCGCCGAACCGACGGAAAGGTAGAGTTTGTCTTTTCCGTCGGAAAATTTAAGAAAGACATCTTTTTCTGCAATTATAAGCGAACCGTAAAGAGAACATCTTTCGAAAATGCTCTGCAAAAAGAGTGCAAATTCAAGGGGCGTTGCGGTCCCCGTCTCAAAAATATCCGAAGAAGTCCGGATATACTGTGCCGCGAAGTTCCCCACAGAAGAAGCGGGGGAAATGTTTTCGGAAAGTACGGCGTCGTAGACGGTATGAACCGTTTTTTCGGTATCTTCAAAGTTACGGCGTTCCCTGAACGATGCTTCGTCGACATCGGAAAGTTTATTTGCAAAAAAACTTCGGACGGCGTCGGCGGACGAATCGGCAAAACTTTCGATTATATCCCTCGGATACGCGCAACCGAGCCACTTTCTCGGCGGACAGACGGTGATTTTACGGGAGACGGCCTAAAGAACTTCGTCTTTTACCGAAACGTGAATAAGTATCTCGGCCTCGGTCTCCGTTTCGACCTTGGAAACGGCTTCCGCCCCGGGCAAAGGAAGAGACGAAAATCTCAATGCATCGCCTTTTTTCAGAACGGGGATATCGTATTCGGCAAAGAGGGACAAAAGTTCGTCGGAAGTCACCTGCAGGCGCAGTTCCGTAAAGTCGCGGTCTGTGTTGTTTTCGAGAATTATTTCCGAAATTACAGGGACTTTTCCCATAATATAGGCAAGTCCGACAGCCGACGATACGGTCGCTTTGAGCGTTATTCTGTCTTCCATACATATCCCCCTTTCAAACGATATACTAACAGTATACAACCGCAGGAACCCAAAGTCAAGGAGTTTTTTGTATTTTTTTGATAATTATAAGAAAAAATACGTTTTTTCTTTCCTTATATGCGCTAAAACGGAACGATTTTTCACCTTATAAAAGCAATATCCGAATATTTCGGTCCGCCGAAAATTCCGCATTTCCGCAACGGTGATAACAACAAAATCGCCCGATTTCAAAATCAAAGAAATCAGGCGATAATTATTACGGTCAACCAATATTTACTTTTGCTTTTTTAATGATTTAATAATTTTCAGACAAATCCCCGCGATTATCTGCACCGAAACAACAGATAGCGGGATATATGTCATAAACAGCCCCACGGTACGGAAGGTGCTGTCACCCGAGATAATGAAGATAAGTCCGACAACAATGATGACCATTAAAATCACCGAAAAGATTTTAACGGTGTGCTCGGCATTTTCTCTTCCGCAGGGATCGTTCTTTTTTTGCGGAACAATGAGACACATAAGTTTCAGATAGATAAAAACAACGCCCTCGCAGACAAGTTCGAATACCAATTCGGCGATCAGTTCCAAAATCAAAACCATACCCACCTTATCTTTTTATAGCTCCGTCCGCAGGGTGAATATAACTGAAAAAGCACCTGCAGTTGCAAGTGCTTTTTCATGGTGCCGGTGGCGGGGGTCGAACCCGCACGGTATCGCTACCACCGGATTTTGAGTCCGGCACGTCTGCCTATTCCATC
>CAKSQP010000166.1 GCA_934486965.1 uncultured Eubacteriales bacterium | reverse complement strand
GATGTAATCACCGATATCCAACCGATAACTTCCCGATTACTTCTTTTTTTACCTCCCCGAATTGCACAAAATATTCATTTTGTGCAATTACTGTCTACACAAAAAAAACAGAGCCGTCATATCGGCTTTATTCCTACACTAAAAGAACCTTTGCTGTCTCCTTTCCTTTTAAATCGACACAACCCCGACGCCCTGGGAGGGTTCAACGCCCCCAAGATAATGGTTAAACCCCTCCGACAAGGTTTGTGTCGAATAAAGGAAACAGACGCTCCTTTCAAATGCCGCAAAGGTCTTTGCGCTGAAAACCGACCGCCCTGATTTGAGCGATCGGCTGCAAATAAGCAAATATTACATATAAAATCCGCCGTTTACGCGAAGTATTTCCCCGGTAATATATTTTGCGGCGTCCGACAGAAAAAACGCAACTGCCGAGGCTATATCCCGCGGCGTTCCTATTTTTCCGAGAGGGATTTCCTCTTCAAGAGCCGAAAGGTCATCTTCCGTAAAAATATTCAGCATATCGGTTTTGACAACTCCGGGGGCTACGCAGTTTACTCTGATACCCGACGGCGCAACCTCTTTGGCAAGTGCTTTCGTAAAGCCGATAAGCCCTGCTTTCGTCGCAGAATATACGGTTTCGCAGGAGGCTCCCGTCTCCCCCCAGACCGACGAAATATTTACGATATTTCCGCGCTTTGCGGCGATCATATTTTTAATAACGGAACGGGATATAAGCATCGGTGCTTTTAAGTTTACGGAAATTATCTTTTCAATATCGGAAACCGAACCGTCCTGAAACAGTCCGTAAAGGCTCATTCCCGCATTGTTTACAAGAACTTCGACTTCTTTCTGTCTTTCGAGAAAAGCACAGAATTCGGAGACATCATCGGCTAAAGAAAAATCGCACTTCACAGGCGTTATTTTAACACCCGAATACTTCCCTATCTCATCGTATTTTTCGGATATTTCACGGGAATTATACTGCGCGATAACGTCAAAACCGGAAAATGCAAGAGTCTTCGCGATTTCAAAGCCGATTCCGCCCGAAGCTCCGGTTACTACCGCTGTTCTACTCATCGGCAGTCCCCTCCCCTTCCTTAGGTCTTCTTATTTTCTTGTAAATATTCTTATTGATAAGGAACAATGCTATTATACAGAACAGATCCGCCGCCTGACTGATATAAGAAACAGAAGTGTCCGCCGCGGCGTTATTCAGAACGGAATAAAGGACATCGGAAAGCCTTATCGACATAAATATTGCGGAAAGATATATATACGCGCTCAGTCTTTTGCGGGTTGCCTTCGCGACCGCCATATATGCGATTTCCGCAAAAGCAAGGGCAAGAAACGCAGTTTTGAATATTTCAAAAGTATCGTAAGGTTTTGAGATAAAGCCGTAACGTTCTATATTTATATAGAAAAGTCTCAATACAAAATAAACGGGAATTGCAATAGTGAAAAGTTTTGTCGCCGCAGATCTGAACCTGACTTTCGAGGGGAAAACGGACAATAATACGAAAGCCGCCGCCGCGAGAAGTTCAAAAGCGGTAAGAAATATTTCAAAAACAGAAGGTCTTACCGTAACATAGTTTATCGCTTCGATTGCCGCGTCGCAGAAAAGAAGCAATGCGGGAATTATGAAAATATATAGATGAGAAGTCGTTTTTTTCAGATATCCGAAACCGAAATTCGTTTTCGAAAGAGTAAAGAACGACGACGCGAAAAACGCCGCAATGAGGAAATAAACCGCCCAGTAAATATAATGGAAACGATCCCCTGCGATATAATGCGAAGTGCCTCTGTCCGCAAGAAACGATATTTCGGCAAAACGCAAAACAAAAACAAGGATAACGGACGGTATGATAAGTTTATTATAAAGTTTGACTTTCATATTTTTTCTCCCATAAATTCTTAGATATATTATACAGTCCCGATCGAAAATTGTCAAGAGTTCATATTGACACCGACAGAGGTATCTGATATAATTATTCGTTGAAGAGAGGTGTCGGATAAATGCAGGAAGAAGCAAAAAACATTATAAACAGATACTTCGGGATCTGCTGTCTTTTTCCCGTTGTAAATACGGGAATTTCCGTGTTTGCCTCCGTATTTATTATCTTTACCGGAGGGAAAGCCCCGTTTTATTCTCTGTTTGCGGTTCCTCAGTTTTTATTGCCGACATTAAATCTTACGTTATTTGTTCTGTTAAGTAGATTTCTGGTAAAAAACAGAAAAACGCCCCGCGACAGTACGAGATTTCCGCTGTCCGACGCTGTACTGTTCTCCTGTC
>CAKSQP010000165.1 GCA_934486965.1 uncultured Eubacteriales bacterium | reverse complement strand
TCCAAAGCCTCGCAAGGCGTCAGCCTTGCTGCATTTTGAACTTCGATACAAGAAATTTTACTCTGCTACGAAACTGCATAGCACTTCAAAACAAGATTTTCGAGTGCAAGAATAGGCAAAAACCCCGGATAATGCTGTCGCATATCCGGGGTTTTTAACGCATTATTGTGCCGAAAGGCGAAGTTTTGAAGCAATACTTCCTTATCAGCCCTCAGCCTTTTCAGGTTTTTTTTTTACTTGCCTTTTGAAAAAACGTGTTTCCCTATCGTCGTTGTTATCGGCAGCGTCCTTATCCATGCGTTTGTTGCCGTCGCAGGGTTGTAATAGTAAATACAGCCGCCCGTCGGGTCCCACCCCGCAAGCGCGTCTCGTGCGGCGTTATAGGCGGAGGAGGCTACGGCGACGTTGAACTGTCCGTCGTTAAGGGCAGTAAACGCTCCCGGCTGATAGATAACGCCCGAAATGGTGTTCGGAAAAGACGGGTGCTTTACTCTGTTCAAGACCACTGCTCCGACCGCGACCTGCCCCGTGTACGGTTCTCCGCGCGCTTCCGCCGAGATTATGCGCGCAAGCAGCGCGACGTTGCTGTCGGAAACGGTTGAAGACGACGAGGATATCCCCATTGCCGCAAGGGTGTTTTTGCCCGCTATTCCGTCTACCGAGAGATTGTTTTTCCGCTGAAAATATTTTACCGCGTTTACCGTCTGCGTACCGTAGATACCGTCGACGGAACCGCTGTAATAGCCCCAGTTTTTAAGTTTCTGCTGTATTTTCTTTACTTCCTCTCCGCGCGAACCGTATTTCGACAGCGTCGCGACCGCCTCTTCGTCGGTATTATCGGGAAGTATTACCGATACATTGTAAAGGGCGACGAAAAAAAACAGTACTGCAAGTACCGTGATTATCCCTTTTTTCAAAAAAATCACACTCCTTACGGATATCTTTTCCGTAAGGACTTTTTATATTCAAAGTGTCACAATTTTTCTCTTGCAATTTTATCTTCCGTAAGATATAATAGATATATAAAATACAGATTTTTACATATCGCCGGGCGGCAAAGGAAGTACTATGGACAAAAACAGATTTTTAACGCTTCGTCGTGCGATTTTAAGCGACGAATTCTCATATCTTAACCCCGAACAGAAAAAGGGCGTTTTTTACTGCGGTTCTCCGCTGCTTATTTTAGCGGGAGCGGGAAGCGGAAAGACGACCGTCGTTGTAAGCAAGATAGGCTATCTGATGAAATACGGAAACGCATATCTTTCCGAACACGTTCCCGAAAACGCGACAGACGGAGACCTCGAATTCCTTGAAAACGCATTAAAAGACAAAAATCTCCGCACGGGAGAAAGATATTTTTCGCTCATGGCGGAAAACCCCGTCCGCCCTTACAATATCCTTGCGATAACCTTTACCAACAAGGCTGCGGCGGAAATGCGCGAAAGAATAGAGGCGCGTTATTCGGTCGACACGAAAACTCTGTGGGCGCAGACCTTTCATTCCACCTGCGTAAGAATTCTCCGCGCTTTCATTTCAAAACTCGGCTACGACCCGTCCTTTTCAATCTATGACGACGCCGACAGCCATAAACTGCTCGATAACATAATAAAGAAACTCGGTCTAGGCGAAAGATATTCCGCCAAGGTCGCGGCGTCCTTTATCTCAAAGGCAAAATGCGCTTATGAAGACCCTGCGGAATTTGCAAAAACATTTAACGAGCCGATGTTCGGGAAAATGCCCGAAATTTACAGACTTTATCAGGCGGAACTCAAAAATTCGAACGCACTTGATTTCGACGATCTCATTTTCATGACCGTAAAACTGCTTTCCGAAAATCCCGATGTTGCGGAAAAGATAAACCGTCGTTTCAGATACGTTATGGTCGACGAATATCAGGATACGAACCCGCTTCAGTACAGGCTTGTCGCTCTTCTTTCTAAGGGCGCCGAGATATGCGTTGTCGGCGACGACGACCAGAGTATCTACCGTTTTATGGGTGCGTTTGTCGAAAATATTCTCAATTTCGAAAAGGATTTCCCCGGCGCAAAGGTCGTAAGGCTCGAACAGAACTACCGCTCGACCCAGCCCATTCTGTCCGCCGCAAACGCCGTTATCGCAAACAATAAGAACCGTAAAGGCAAAAATCTGTGGACCGACAGAAAAGACGGCGAAAAGATAAGTTACCATACTTTCTACAATCAGCAGGAGGAGGGCAACTTTATCTGCAAAACCGTTCTTGACGGACTCTACCGCGGCAAGAAATACAGTGATTTCTGCGTGCTTTACAGGACCCGCTCGCAGAGCAACAGTATAG
>CAKSQP010000164.1 GCA_934486965.1 uncultured Eubacteriales bacterium | reverse complement strand
GTCCTTATTGCCGTTCCGAGATCGGACGGGATATCCGTAATTCCGATCTTTGCGGTAATTGACGTGAGCGACGCGAAGACTGTTGACAGGACCGCGTACAAAAGCCATTTTCCGCTTTTTTCGGTTTCGGAAGTCTTCTTTTTCGCGACCATTAAAAGCGTGCCCGTGAGCATGACCGCCATCAGAATAAACTTCGGAAGAGAAAACTCTCCGAAAAAGATAAACGCAAGTATCATCGTAAGCGCCGTCGACGATTTATCGACGGGAGCGACTTTGTTTATATCGCCGAGAGACAAAGCCCTGAAATAGCAAAGCCACGAGGCGCCCGTAAAAAATCCCGAAATAACAAGAAAACAAAGATTTTTGACGCTTATATCCGATATACTGCCGAAACTTCCCGAAATAAAGGTAATTACCCACGCGAAGACAAGCACAACGCAGGTACGAAGAAAAGTTGCGACGTCGGAATTTGTTTTTTTAATACCGCATTTTGCGAGAATTGCGGTTATTCCGGCCAAAAACGCCGAAAGAAATGCAAGTAATACCCACATATAATCACTTCCCCGAGTATTATAGCACCCGTGAAAACCGAAGTCAATAATTTATCAGCAAAATGAACCCGTTTTCGAGTGATACTGTCCTTTACCCGACAGAGACGGTTATCGCCCGCAATCGGAATTTTTCTCCTTATTTAAGTACAGCCCAAAACAGGGCGGCAAGCACTATATCCGACGCGAAAGAAATATAAAGCGGACAACCGAAGAACGCTGCAACCGCAAGCAAAAGCCTTACCGCCGCGAATATTCCGAAACAGGATCCGACGCGTTTCGGTTTTTCGAAAAAGTAAGAAAGCATTGCCCCGAAAGTCAGGCTGTTCGTGCGGGAAAGCGAGAAAAGGAAAGCGGAGACCCCAATGCCGAGATATCCGAAAGCGTACAAAACAAGAGAGGCAATTGCCGCCGCGGAAAACAGAATCGCGCAGATTACACGGAATTTACCTGTTTTTTCTTTCGCCCGACGTTTACCGTCCGTCATTCGTCTGCGTTCCGACGGGTTTTTCGGAAGTCGCTTTACACGGTCGAAAAATACCGTCAGTATGCAGAAAAAGAGCATTGACAGCGCGCCGTCGAAAAAGCCCGCAGTAACCAAAACGCACAAAGTCGAAACGGTTGCAATAAGATATTCGGAGAAATAATTTTTTGTCCCGAAACCGTTTATA
The DNA here is from genome assembly GCA_934486965.1 of uncultured Eubacteriales bacterium. Taxonomy (GTDB): domain Bacteria; phylum Bacillota; class Clostridia; order Oscillospirales; family UBA644; genus Geddesella. The sequence goes on along the minus strand of CAKSQP010000164.1, from coordinate 1,115 downwards.
ACGCCGAAAAAGCAGTCCGCACCCGCAACGATATACGCAACGATATAAAGCGCGGTCCCGATGAATGCGGGAAGTCCCGATTTCGCAAGAAGAATTGCGGAAAGCAGGAAAATTGCGGACACGGCGATCAGAATTTCTTTGGTTCTGATATCGGGCTTTTTATCGGGTTTCGGATTTCCGAACTGAGAACAGCCGCCGCAGTTTTTGCAGTCGCCGCCGCAGTCGAACGAAAAATTTTTAACCGAAATGTTTTCATCAAGATCAGGAAGTCTGAAATCGTCGCCGCTCATATTTTTCCCTCCTCCGTTATATGTTCGAAGCCGTTGCCGAAAACCGCCGAAATATGGTCGTCGGAAAGCGAATAAAACGAAACTTTTCCGTCTCTCCGGACATTTACGAGCCCGCTTTTCCGCAGGTATGAAAGTTGATGAGAGATAGACGACTGGGACATATTCAGACTTTCCGAAATATCGCAGACGTTTCTTTCCCCGCCGAGAAGCAGATTTATTATTTTAAGGCGTGTTCCATCTCCGAAAACCTTGAAAAACGAAGACATTTCTTCGAGAATTTTCGGAGTAGTGTTATAAATCATCTTTTGTCGCCTCCATATATGAACGTATGAACATTTGTTCATATATAATATAGCAAATAATATCCGTTTTGTCAATACGCCTGAAAAAAGGCTGTAAAAAATTTACAGCCTCTTATTGCCTGTCGACGATCGTTGCAAAATCGGAATCCCAGTAGTTTTCGGAAGAACTTCCGAGCCCGCTTGCAAGCACCGTTTCGTTAAAATCTATATACTGATAATTGCTGAGAACGGTAAAAGTCGTTTCTTTTGCGGCGTTGCTCATTCTTCCGCTCAATTTCAGACAGTATTCGTATATTCTGTTCTGTGTTACCCATAAGCCGGTTTGGGTTTCGTAATATTCATAACCGTAACTCTTCGGCTTATAAATGTTTTTTATCGTATCTGTCGGAAAAATTTCCGAATCGGAAACAAGAATTAAGGAATTGCCGCTTGTTCTGAAAGAAAGGTCGGAGGTCTTTCCGTCAATTTCCGCACGAAGAAAGGTTTCTCCGTTAATTTCTTCAAAAAATACACTGCCTGAGGA
>CAKSQP010000163.1 GCA_934486965.1 uncultured Eubacteriales bacterium | reverse complement strand
GCGAAGAGTTCTGCGATATGTTCGAAGCGGGAATTGTCGACCCGACAAAGGTCACCCGTTCCGCAATCGAAAACGCAGCAAGCGTCGCTTCCATGGTTCTCACAACCGAATCTCTTGTCGCAGACAAGAAAGAAGAAAATCCCGCACCCGCGGCTAACCCCGCAGCAATGGGCGGAATGTATTAAAATAAAGCGGAAACGCATTAAACAAAAAGCAGAGAACCGAAAGGCTCTCTGCTTTTTGTTTTCATTAAAAAAGAATGGACCAGAAATCAATACCAAAGCCATATTGCAGAATAAGTATCGTAATTTTGAATACAAACTCAACAATACAGCAAACAAATCCTGCTATCGCCATTCCCTTGTACGGTTTTACACTGCGTCGCATTCCCAGGATCGAAAAAATGAGTCCGAGAATCAAACAAATGCCAAATGGATCTATTATTAAAGACACGACCCCAAGAATAAAACCGGTCACACAAAAACCTTTTCTCTCTTTCATGAATATCACTCCTTTCTATCCGATTTAGTAGTATTTTATCATACTTTATCGGATATGTCAATATCTTATCCCTTTTTGTAGTATAATTCAGGTAACGAAAAGATTTTACCGGAGAGACAGATATGAGACCGCTGAAAGAAAAAATAAGTATAACAATAGATCAGGACCTGCTTGAAAAACTCAGGGGACTTGCGGAAAAGGACGACCGTTCCCTTTCGCAGTATATAAACATCATTTTAAGAAAAAGCATTGAGGAACAAAAATAAAAAAATTTGCCAAATGTTCACAATATAGGCTTTACAAAAAGCCTGTTTTATGTTACAATATACAGGATACCGAATTCAGGACGGCAGAAGTTCACCCAACTGTTTGCCTTGAATTGCGGCGAATATTTTATACGGAGGTGAAAAAAATGATTAAGGAAGTTAAGGACGAGATAATCGCGAAAAACCGTGTTCACGAAACAGACACCGGTTCTCCCGAGGTTCAGATTGCAATTCTCACCGAGAGAATTAAGAATCTTACCGAGCACCTTAAAGTTCACAAGAAGGACAATCATTCCCGCAGAGGACTTTACATGATGGTCGGTCAGAGAAGAAACATGCTTAATTATTTGAAAAAGAAGGATATCAATCGTTATCGTGCGATAATCGAAAAATTGAATATCCGCAAGTAATTTGCAAAAACGTGTACGGGACAAGGAATTTCATATTTCTTGTCCTTTCGCACAAATTAAAAAGAAGAAACGCCGTAGTTTTTTTGCAGTTACCAAAGTTTTCAACCCGATATTTGAAGATTTTGATAACTGCTGAACAAAGTAGGCTGCGGCGTTCTCAAAAGGAGAAAAATATGAATATTTACGAGCATTACAGAACTTTTGAAACAGAGTTCGCCGGCAGAAAAGTAGTTGTTGAAACCGGTAAATTTGCAGGGCTCGCGAACGGTTCCTGCGTCGTCCGTTACGGAGACACCACCGTTCTCGTTACCGCAACCGCATCGAAACAGCCGAGAGACGGCATAGACTTCTTCCCTCTCGCAGTCGATTATGAAGAAAAACTTTACAGCGTCGGAAGAATTCCGGGAAGTTGGAACAGAAGAGAAGGCAGACCCGGCGAAAAGGCTATCCTCAATTCGAGAATGATAGACAGACCTATCCGTCCGCTTTTCCCGAAAGATTTGAGAAACGACGTCGTCGTAAGCATCACCCTGCTTTCCGTCGACCCCGACTGCACTCCCGTTATCGCGGGCATGCTCGGCACGTCCGTTGCTCTTTCGATTTCCGATATTCCGTTTAACGGACCTATCGCAGGCGTTCTTCTCGGATATGTTGACGGCGAATATGTCATCAACCCGACAGCCGAACAGCGAAAGAAATCCAAGATGAGCGTTACCGTTGTAGGAACCGCCGAAAAGATCGTAATGATTGAAGCGGGCGCCGACGAGATCCCCGAAGACGTTATGTTCGACGGTATCGTTTTCGCACATCAGGAAATCAAGAAAATGGTCAAATTCGTTGCCGACATCGCTTCCGAAATCGGCAAACCGAAGTTTGAATATACTCACATCGGCGTAAACGAAGAAATGTACGAAGACGTAAAGAACTTCGCTTACAACGATATCAAAACCGCTCTTACCACCGACGACAAAGAAGTAAGAGACGCAAATATGGCGGAAGTCACCGCAAAAATCAAAGAACATTTCGCTGAAAAATATCCCGACGCAGACGCTGATTTCGGGGCCGTTATCTACAAACTCGAAAAAGCGATCGTAAGAAAAATGCTTATCGACGATCACCGGAGAGTCGACGGCAGAGGTCTTGAAGAGATACGTCCGCTTTACGC
>CAKSQP010000162.1 GCA_934486965.1 uncultured Eubacteriales bacterium | reverse complement strand
ACAAAGAGGTACAAAAAGGCAAAAAGAAATCGAGTGTCCTCATCCAACTCTCAGGTTGGTTAAGAACACTCGATATGGCAGGGATAGCAGGACTTGAACCTACGAATGCCAGAGTCAAAGTCTGGTGCCTTACCGACTTGGCTATATCCCCCTGTATAATGTAAAAGTATATCACGGCTGAGTTTTTTTGTCAAGAGATTTGACAAATTATTAGAATTTACCGTTTGAAATATTTGACGATCTCATAAACTCCGACGCCCGAAAAAGCGACGAACAGGACCGCGGGAGAAAGAAGAGACACGAGGTCGCTTTCTTTCGTTATCAGAAAGAAGAAAGCAACGGCGGAAACTATGCCGGCAAGAACGAAAAATATACCGAGGAAAAGCGAAAATACGTCCTTTTTCATTTCATATTCCTTTCAAACCATTTTACGGTTTTTTCAAATGTTTCATCTATCGGCGTCGGGACAAACCCGAGTTCTTTTTTTGCCTTTGACGAATCGTAATCATGCGGTTCGGAAAGCGATTTCAGAGTTATTTTGTTGAGGACCTTAACAAACGGCAAAAACAGATAAACAAGCCCTGTCGGTATAATTATCGGACGCGAGTTCCTGCCCGTGACGGCGTTGATCTTTCCGTAAACTTCGCGAACCGAAACGTTTTCGCCGGAAACTATGTACTGTCCTCTTTTTTGATTTTCGCAAAGCGTTAAAATTACGCGGCATACGTCTTCGGCATCGACAAAATTATATCCGCCCTTTATTCCGAATTCGGGCTTTCCCGAAATCGTATCGGCAAAGACCTTTCCGACGGCGGAGGGCTTGAAATCGTTTATTCCGACAACGGCGGACGGAAGAACTATCGCAGCCCTGAAATTTTCATTTTCCTTTATTTTGCCGAGAACATATTTTGCCGCCATAGCCTTGGTTTTCCCGTAATTGCCCTCAATTTTATCGGGGAAATAATCGTCGGGCTCGGCAATTTTTCCGCTGTCCTGTTTTGCTATCGCGTCGACGCTTCCGACATAGATAAAGCGAACGTCTTTTTTTGAAAAACACACGTCGCAGATCTTTTTTGCCGCAAGGAAATTGACTTTGTAAGTCTCTTCCCTTTTCTTATCGGTAAGGTCGATAAGGGCGGCGAGATGGACGACGGCGTCGCCGTCTTTTATATTTTCCGAAAGAAACTTTTCGTCGCAGATATCGCCGATGACCTGCGCGCACGCCGAACCTGCAAGTTCCTTTCCGACCTTTCTGCGGGTAAGTGCCGTAATTTCTGCTTCGGGAAAAAGTTTTTCCGTCATTTTTACAAGATTATTGCCTATATGCCCCGACGCTCCGGTTATAACCAAACGATTCATAGAATTCCTCCGATACCGCGTTTCATTATACCTCAAAATTCGACAGGTGTCAACAAAACCGTGTTGATTTTTTCACAAATCCGTGTTATAATACAAAAGTAAAATCAAGCGGAGGTACGCCGATGAATCTTCTTCACATGAAATATGCCGTAGAGATCGCGAAAACAAACTCTATAAACAAGGCGGCGGAGACGCTCTATGTCGGGCAGTCGGCTCTGAGCAGAGCGATCAAGGAACTTGAGACAAATCTCGGCGTAGTCCTTTTTGAGAGAAGCGCAAAGGGTATGTTTCTGACCCCCGACGGCGAGGTTTTTGTCCGCTATGCAAAGTCCGTATTAAAACAGGTCGAAGATATCGAAAAAATGTTCGGAGAGGGTGCCGTCGGCAAAAAGAAGTTTTCGGTCTCCGTTCCGCGCGCAAGTTATATTGCCGACGCTTTTGCAAAATTTACGAAACGGATAGAAAAAGGGACGGAGATAGACGTTTTCTATAAAGAAACGAATTCGATGAAAACCGTCAAAAACGTTCTTCAGGACGACTACAAACTCGGAATAGTGAGATACGCCGAAAGTTTCGATAAATACTACAAAGACATGATGGACGAAAAAGGTCTTGATTACGAACTCATCACGGAATTTCGCTATAAACTCCTGATGATCAGTGAAAGTCCGCTCGCAAAAAAAGAAAAAATTTCTTTTTCGGACCTGAAAACTTATACCGAAATCGCGCACGCAGATCCTTACGTTCCGTCTCTGCCGATGTCGGAAGTCAAAAAAGAGGAACTTCCGGACAACACCGCAGGCAGAATTTTTGTCTTCGAGAGGGCAAGCCAGTTCGAACTGCTTTCCCAAAACCCCGAAACGTTCATGTGGGTATCCCCCGTTCCCGAAAGTCTGCTTAAAAGATACGGGCTTGTAGAGAAGGTCTGCGACGAAAACAAAAGGATATACAAGGACGTTCTGATACACAGCAGAGACTATACCCTTTCAAAACTCGACAAAATATTTATAGAAGAACTTGTAAAAGCCAAAAGAGATACGATAGG
>CAKSQP010000161.1 GCA_934486965.1 uncultured Eubacteriales bacterium | reverse complement strand
ATATTCCTGAAGGAAAAATAGATCGGCTGCGTGGAGCAGCCCAATTTTTTTGCGACACTGCGGGCGTTGATGGCAGCAAATCCGTTGTCACGCAACACATCGATAGCAGCATCAATAATGTCATCTTTTGAAACTTTTTTTGCGGCAGGCATAATGATTACCCCTCTCCAACAATAACATTTAGTTATGTATAACGCATTGTTATTATACAGCTATATAATTCCGTTGTCAAGAGGTGTCTACGCAATTTTTGAAGGATTTGTCATTGCGCATTAAAAGCATTTTATCGGTAGGTTAAAAGACACTTTACACACTCCATGCACCCTTAGGCCATATTTATTTGGATAACAGGCGCAGTTTCACATGAATATTAACTTGTTATTTACAATTTCATCTGCCGGATTTCGTATGCTATTCATCTTCCCGATCTACGCCATTTGGTCAGCCGCTTTTAACTGCTCGGTAATGCCCTCCGATGCAGCCGGTTGCTTTACCGGACGTTCAAACATTTCCTCCGCCTGTCGGTCAATGTCGGTGAGGTACCTGTCCGATTTGCCGCTTGTCAGCAAGTTGGTGTAAAGTACTTTGCTGAGATTTTTCAGATGGCGAATATGCCGCTACCCCATATTCTAATTGGTTACTGTTATCCATCCGGCTCATCATCTCCGGTGATAAGGTAATAGTCCCCGATTAACTCATATTACAGTCCCGTGCGTTTGTCTGTAATGTGTTTTTTCAATTGAAACGCATCTGACGGTTCATGAAAAATGAAGTGGGCTTCCGCCCATGAAAAATGATATTATTTTTGCCCGTGAAATAAGTACGTTTTGCTTTATGTGAGTCAAAGACGGGCGCTTCATGGCGGCATTGCCGCCGCTTCACTTCATAAAACAGTTTCTATTATACCGTTCCGTTTCTCCGATTTTATTTACTTCGGCTCCTCGCATTTTACATTTGTTGTCAGGGCATTTTGTCGGAAAATATCGGGTATTGATTTTTTATAAAAAATGTGGTAGAATAAACTGTAAATAATCATGCTCGGCGGTTTTTGTAAAAAAAACGGCGTTCGGGCGACTGAGAGGAGAAAATATGAAGGGATTGGTAAAGAAACTCTGCGACATCGAAAGCATTGTGATTCCCGAAGAAATGCTTGATGTCAGCGTTGACCCCGCCCGCGTCGGAGAAGAGGTCGCAAGCCTTGCTCTCCGTTACGCCGACAGGACGGAAGTCGATACTGCCGAAAGCGGAGATATCGTATACTGCGAAGCCGATAAGGAAAGTTACCCCGACGGCAGAGCAATAATACTCTATACGGGCACCGCGCTCTCCGGAGCGGAAGAGGCTGCCGCCGCTGCGGTGAAAAAATCTGTCGGAGACACGTTCTCCGCAACTCTTGCAAACAAAGCGGCAACATTGAAAATCGTAAAAATCATAAGAAGAACGCCTGCCGAAATTAACGACGCACTTGTCGCGTCGATCGGAATAGAGGGCGTTTCAACCGTCGACGGTTACCGCGAATATATCAAAAACAAGTTGCTTGCGGATCTCAGACTTGAAAGAAGCAAGGAAATAACCCGTTATTTTATGGATAAACTCACCGACGGGAGCGAATATTCCTACGATGAGGCGGATCTTGAGGCGTACACCGACAAATGTGCTGCCGAGATGCCTGCGGACGAACCCGCAATGAGCCGCGAAGAACTGAAAAACGCAGTCCTTTCTCAACTCAAACTCTGTTGGGTCGCCGAGGAATTCTGCAAGAACCGCGGAATAGAGATAAACGACGCCGAAATAGAGGCGGAAGCCGATCAGATGGCTGAAATGATGGGACTTATGGGCGAACCCGTTCCCGACAGGGAAGAACTTCTCGACGCAACGCGCCAGAACTTTGTGACGGGCGAACTTTTCAAAGCAATTGACGCAATAATCGGCAAAAAATTCGGAGGTTAAAAATGGTAGAGTTAAAAGGAACCGAATGGGTAGAATTTTCGAAAGCCGATTACGCGATAATCGACTGCTACGGTTATAACTGTACGGCGTGCGTAATGCTTGAACCGATTTTCGACGCCGCGGCGGACGAACTTTCGGGAATTTCCTTCGGAAGAGTAAATATTATGGAAGACGGCGATATCGCCGAAAAATTCGGAATTTCCGCAATGCCCACTCTTCTCTATTTCAGAAAGGGCGAACTTATAAATCAGACGATAGGAAATATGGAAAGGGAAGATCTTCTCGGTCAGATATCCGATCTTCTGTATAAATAAGGAGGAACGGTATGGGAAAAGTACGCTTAAACGAAGACCGCGAGGTCGTCGAAAGAGTAAAAGAGGGGCTTAAACGCACCGGCGGCTACTGCCCGTGCAGAGTAGAACGTAAGCCCGAATACAAGTGCGTTTGCGAAGAATTCAAGGCGCA
>CAKSQP010000160.1 GCA_934486965.1 uncultured Eubacteriales bacterium | reverse complement strand
GATAAGTTTCGGCTCCCGCAACGGTTGTTTCAAGGTTGCTTCTGTTTTTTCGCAGTTCGGAAAGAGTTGTTTCGACGGAAGTCTTTTCCTCGTCCGAAAAGACAGGTTCTGTCTCCGTAAGGTTTTCCGCTTTTCTGTACTCTTCGGCTTTTCCCGCCTGTTCCTCCGCGGTTGTAAGCGCGTTTGCAAACTCCTCGCAGTCTTTTCGGAAATCGGGAAGAGACGTTTCGGCGTTTTCAAAATCAAGTCCGTATTTTCGGCAAAACGAAAGAAGAAATTCTTTTTTCGCGGATATCTCCGCGTCGAGCGCACTGCCTCGGCGTTCGTTCCCCGCTTTTGCCTTTGACAAAGCCTCGTATTCCGCGACGTCGGAACGTAGTTTCGCCATTGACAGAGACGGTTTGTTTTCGGTTATTCCGTATTTTTCAAAGAAACCGAAAACCGCCGTTTTTTCCGCCGAGAGCGTTTTTTCCGATTCGGCGACCGCCTTTTTGTTTCTTTCGTTTTCTTCAATTTCCGAAAGGAACGCCTCCGCCGAATATTCGACTCCCCTTTCGGCGCTTTTTCCGTATGCCGCAAGGATTTTTCTTATTTTTATCTCGGAGTCTTCCGCCTGTTTTTTCTTCAATTCCTTTTCGGGATTTTTCGTCTCGCCGCCCGAAATATCCGTTTTTTTGCTTAAATATAAGAAGCCTGTAAGCAGAATTCCGACGCCGCCGACAATCGACAGCCCGACGCCGACTGGAACGGAAAAGAAAAGGGAGAAAACGCCCGAAAGCAAGATAACAAGCGAAATTATCGCCGCAATAACAAACTTCGTTTTCGGAAGTTTTTTGCCGACAGACAGATATTCCGCAGTGTTTTCATATTCTTTTTTTGCGGTCTCATATTCTTTTTTCGCCGAAGAAATTTCGGAAAGTGCGGTTTCGGGTATTTCCGTAATCTTCGCCCTTTTCTCTTTTAATTCGGCGGAAAGCAATGCGGCGGAAGTGATTTTTTCCTGCATTTCGTCCATTTTTTCCACTGTCGGAACACCGTCCGAAAACTCTTTTGAAAGTTCGGAAAATCTCAGTTTTTCTTCTTCGGTAAGGGCGGCCGTCTTCCCCGAAAGAAGAGCGGTATATTCGGAAAAAGTATTCTCCGCAACGCGGCAGTCGTCAGGCGTCGGAAGCGGTATCCCGTTATATTTTACACTGATGTTCTTCGCCGTCTTCTTTGCCGAAAGGGCGACGTCTTCAAGCATACGGAAAGTTTTCCAAGCCTTGAGCCGGACTTCTCTTTTCTGCAGTTCGCCGAGCATCTTTTCCTGAGCGGATATCTCTTTATTTATTACTTCAAGTTCGGAATATCTTTCGGGCAGGGCTACCCTCAATCTGTTTATTCCGTCCTCTTTTTGGGAAAGAACGTCGATTTTTCTCTTTTGCTCGGCAATAAGCCCTTCGTTTCCTCTTTTTTTATATATTTTCGCTTTTTTTTCAAGTATTTCGAGCGCCTTTGCAACACCTTTTTCGTCCGTTCCCGAAACGAAATTTCCGAGTTTTGATTTTATGCTGTCGTTCGGTTTTATTTCCGTTTCTTCCGAACCGATAAATGCCGTCCGTTCGAAAGCCGCCCTGTCGACGCCGAGGAAAAACTCGCCTATCTTATCTGCGGGCAAAGGAAATTCGTTTTCGTTTTTATATACGCGGACAAAGTCACCTTTTTCTCTTTTTTCGTCGAAAGTCCGCTCTATTTTATATGTATCGCCGTTCTTTTCAAAAACGATATTTCCGCCGAACCGTCCGCCGTCAAACGGGAAGAAATGTTTTCTGTCGACAAAATCGACGGTATTGACCTTATAAGCGTCAAGCCCGTAGAACATCGCTTTTATAAAAGACGCGAGAGTCGTTTTTCCGAAGCCGTTTTTTTCGAAAATGACAGTCGTGTCTTTTCCGAAATCAAACTGTTTTTTTCTTGCGGCGCCGTAACCGTCCATATAGCACGAGATAAGTCTCAAAATTCTATCTCCTTTCCCGAAAGAGCGGCAAGTCCGCACCTGATTATTTCCGCTTTTTCTTCGTCACTAAGGTCGCTTGCCGTTACGGTACGGACGAATTCCCCGCGGACCGAAATATCGTTTTCAAAGGCTTTTATGTTTGTTTTTTTCGAAGTCTTATCCTTTACCGAGACAAAAAAACAGCGGTCGGCAAGATATTTTTCGACGGAGGAAACGGAAAGTTCCGTTTCGAGAGGAACTTCGCCGACAAGATTTATGCGGTAGATGTTATTTTTATCGAAAGAGACCTGTTCCCCGACTTTTTTATATGCCTCATAATGGTTTGAAACGCCCGAAACATCGACGTTTTCTTCGACTGTTTTTCTCTTTGCGAAAGGAACGAACTCTGTCTTAAGTCCGTTTTCGGTATCTATCAGAATAAAACCGTGTTCCCCCGCTTCGTCAAAGCCTCTGCCCTCAAG
>CAKSQP010000159.1 GCA_934486965.1 uncultured Eubacteriales bacterium | reverse complement strand
GTACATAAGGTCGGACAAAAGTACGCCCGTTACCGACAATAGCGCGAGGAACATGTTGTAAGTCATAATTACGGGGATATCGCCCATCTGCATTGCTTCGAGCGCGTACTGACCGATACCGGAAAGCTTAAAGACCGATTCCGTTATCATGGCGCCCGAGAAAAGACCGGGGATAAGACCGGCGAGGCTCGTTACGAGCGGGATAAGGGTGTTGCGGAAAGCGTGCTTATAAATAACTGTGTTTTCCGGCAAGCCTTTAGCCCGCGCCGTGCGTATGTAGTCGGAGTTTAAAACCTCCAACATGTTCGTCCTCGTCATTCTCATACGCGAGCCGATACTCAGTATTACTACCGTTAAAACGGGCAGGAACAAGTGAGCGGCGTAATCGGATATCCACTCGAAGATATTCGCATGCGTTATACCGGCGTCGAACATGCCCTCCGGCGGAAACCAGCCGAGAGTGTTGGCGAAAATTCCTTTAAGGAGTTGACCGAAGAAGAAGGACGGCAAGGATATACCGATAAGGACAAGCACCGTTACAAGATAGTCGCGGAAAGAATATTGATGGGTTGCCGCCGTTATTCCGAGAGGAATGGCGATCAAGAATTCGAACACAGTGGCGATTGCCGCAACGATGAAAGAAGTACCCATTCTGTCTGCAGAGAAAATTTCTTGCAAGACGGGACGTTGACTCTTGAAGCTGTTGCCGAAGTCTAAACGGCAAATATTACCGAGCCAATTTAAATAGCCCTGGATTACGTTGCCGTCAAGACCGTAGGCTTTATAAAGCGCTTCTTTGAATTCTTTTGTAACGGTATTGCCGCTCGTCGCAAGAGCAATTATCTTTTGTTCGACGAAGTCTGTCGGCATGCACCTTAAAAGCGCGTATAGAATAAAGGAAACGCCGAGCAATAAAAGTATGGAGATTCCTATTCTTTTGAGAATGTACTTTAACATTTTTGCTCCTCTTTGTAAAGAGTTTGTTGAATTTTCGAAAGAGTAAATTAAATTATTTTACAAGTTCGAGGTTCCACATTTCGCTTAAAGGCGATTCGTAGGCGTTTACGTCCTGATTGAAGCCTTTGACGGTTTTGGTGTTGTATGCATAGAGGTTTTGACGTTGATAAACGGGAAGTTCTACGGCTAAGTCGAGAACATAGCTCATCGCCTCTTTATAAATGTTCTTTCTGGTGTTTCTGTTGGAAGTCTTACGACCTTCTTCAATCTTATCCTTCAAATCGCCGGAGATAATTCCGTATTCGTAGGAATACAACGTTTGGTTGTCCTTGATTTCGCGATAACCCCAGGAATAAGTGGAGGTCGCGCTGGAGTTGATGTGGTAAACCTGATACATATCCGGATCGATCGTTGCACCCCAAGCAGCAGCCCAGACGGCGAGAGAACCTGTGGAAAGCTTGGTCAAAGCCTGAGAGTCGGCTTTTACTTCGACCTGCCAATCGTAACCTTCAAGGTTGTTGAGAAGCTCCGCAGCCTGTTTGAAAACGGCGTAAGTCGGGTGTTCCGTTATGGAAGCGCCGGCTATCGTGAAGGTAATTTTCAGCATTTCGGGAGAGTAGGAAGAACCTAATTCCTGAATAGCCAGGTCGGTATACTTTTTAATGTTTTCGATCGCTCTTTCTTTCGTCGTCCACATTGCGTAATCATGTCCGTTGTTGGTTATGGGCGCCTGCGACGAACCCGTCATACGCGGATACGCCCAGCTTACAAGCGACATAGGCCAATAAATCGTGGAACAAGTGCCTTTGGAGTAGTACTCGGTAGCAAGTCCCGTTTCCATCGAGGACATTATTGCCCTACGAATGTTGACGTTCTGGACCTTACCTGCGTTGATACCGATATAGCCGTAACCGAGCTGATCGGCTTTACTGTACGAAAAACCTTTTTTAGAAAGATCCCTGTCTACCTGGTCATAGTTTTCTTTTGTAAGTTGCGGCGTTACGTAATCGACTTTGCCGCGGGAAAGAACGTCGAGAGCGCCGCTGGAGCTGACGACCTGCATACGCATTTTGTCATGCTTGACGGGGAAAACAAAGTTGTCGTTCTTCTTGAAGTAAACGATACCGCTGTTTTTAAAGCCGTTAGCGGTTACTTTTTCGATATTGTTATCGGAAGAGTCCGTAGCGCAATATATGCCCGCGCCCATAGGTACGGAAACGTTCTTTGCGGACTGAATAACCTTGCTCTGGAATTCGGAACTACCCCAGGCAACGCCGAACTTGTTGATTTTGATATCTACCTCTACGGTAACTTTATCGCCGTTCTTGTCGGTAAAAGAGTAATCCTTATTGAGATAATTATCCAACGTTGCCGCGGCGTAATAATGGAAAGGAGATACCGAGAAGGAGAAGTTGTAGATAGCCTTCGGGTCGGCTTCGTCAAGGGTTATTTGAAGAACCGCGTATTCGCCCGAATTTTTTACCGTTCCGTCGGCGTTATATTCGTGAGCGACTTTGTAAGTATTGCCGTTTACGGAAACCGATTCAACATCGGTAGTGTGACCTAAAGAAACG
>CAKSQP010000158.1 GCA_934486965.1 uncultured Eubacteriales bacterium | reverse complement strand
AGAAAATGCCACATATTTCTATTTCGGTTGATATGTTAGATACAGGAATTGATGTTCCGGAAGTATTGAATCTTGTATTTTTCAAGAAGGTTATGAGTAAAGCGAAATTCTGGCAGATGATAGGGCGTGGGACCAGATTGTGCGCTGATCTTATAGATGGAGAGGATAAGAATAAGTTTTATATTTTTGATTTCTGCGGAAATTTTGAATTTTTCCGTATGAATCAGGGAAGACCTACTGCGAATATGATGGCACTGCAAGGAGCAGTTTTCACGTTAGAGTTTGAGATAGCATATAAGCTTCAGAATCTTGAGTATCAGGTGGAACGATTAATTGCTTATAGAAACAAGCTTGTTGGAATGATGACTGGGAAAGTGCAGGAGCTGAATCGTGAAAATTTTGCTGTAAGGCAGCATTTGAAATATGTGGAACTTTATTCCGAAGAGGAAAATTACAATGCTCTGTCGTATGAGGATACCTTGCTTGTCGGACAGGAACTTGCTCCGCTTATAATTCCCGATAATTATGATGCAAAGGCAATCCGGTTTGATGCGTTGATGTACGGCATTGAATTGGCATTTCTCACCGGTAAAAAATACGGAAAAGCCAGAAGTGATCTTCTCAGAAAAGTAAGAGATGTTGCAAGCGTTGCAAATATCCCCGAAATCATGATGCAGGCGGAGCTGATTGACAGAATTCTGCATACCGATTACATTGATAATGCGGGAATTCCAGATTTTGAATATATTCGTGAAAATATACGCGATCTGATTAAGTATATTCCGGTTAAAAAACTCAGTTATGATACAAATTTCGACGACGAAATCCTATCTGTCGAATGGCAGGAATCGGAACTTGAAAATGACGATTTGAAAAACTATCGGACTAAGGCGGAATTTTATATCCGTCAGCATGTCAATGATGAAGTTATCGCCAAATTAAAGAGTAATATTCCGATGACGTCCGATGATCTAAAGGTTTTGGAGGACATTCTTTGGAAAGATCTCGGCACAAAAGAAGAATATGAAGCGGAGTTCGGCAAAAAACCTCTCGGAGAGTTTGTCCGTGAGATTGTAGGCCTTGATATGAACGCGGCGAAGGCGGCTTTCTCAAAATTTTTGGATAATGTAAATCTTGATTCAAGACAGATTTATTTCGTCAATCAAATTGTCGAATATATTGTTCAGAACGGGGTAATGAAAGACCTGTCAGTATTGCAGGGACCGCCATTTACGGATAAAGGAAGTATCGTCGAAGTTTTTTCGGATATGTCCGTGTGGCTTGGTATCCGAAATGTTATCGAGGTCGTTAATTCAAATGCTTCGGCGGCGTAAAATATTATCTAAGGTTTATAAAGATAAGCACTATGTTCAATATATTATAGCAAAAAATGACAGGTAGCATGAAGTACCTGTCATTTTTTGGTGCGGGTAAAGGGACTTGAACCCCCACGTACGTAGACACCAGATCCTAAGTCTGGCGCGTCTGCCAGTTCCGCCATACCCGCGTGAAATTATTATATCATAAAAGCATATATAAGTCAAGTGTCGGTTGGAGATGGGTATGAAAGGCAGATGTCAGCCTGAGAGTTTTTCCCTTATTTCCGCAAGTATTTTCTTCTCCTTTCTTGAGATCTGGACCTGCGAAGTTCCGAGAATAGCGGATGTTTCCTGTTGTGTTTTCTCGAGAAAATAGCGCAGAGTGATTATTTTTCGCTCCTGCGGGGGCAGAGTGTTTATTATTTCTTTCAACGCAAAATTTTCAATGTCGTTGCCGTCTTTTGCCTTGACGGTGTCGGCAAGCGTTGTCTTTCCGTCGGAACTTATCGGGTCGTCGAACGAGCAGGGGACACTTCCGGCGTCGGATACCAGCGGTATCTCTTCGACGGGAATCCCCGTTTCCTCCGATAATTCCGATACAGTCGGACTTCTTTCGAGTTTTTTTGAAAGTTTTTCTTTTGCTCTCTGTAATTTCAGAAACTGTTCGCGCAGAGTGCGGCTGACTTTTACAGCACCGTTATCTCTGAGATATTTTTTTATTTCTCCCGCAATAACGGGGACGGCGTAGGTCGAAAGTGCAAGGCCTCTTGACGGGTCGAAATTCCTGATTGCTTTCAGAAGCCCTATCGTTCCTATCTGAACAAGGTCTTCAAATTCAGTCCCGCTGAAAGAGAACCTTTTTGCAACGGCTTTTACAAGCCCCATATTCTGGCTGATAAGTAAACTTTCGTTTTCTTCGGGTGCGTTTCCGAGTTCCTTTAGGAGAGTAAGGTTGTCCGTCATTTTATTTTCAGTGATTTTTCAATATAAACAGAGGTTCCTCTGCCTTCCTTTGAAGAAACGCGGAGCCTGTCCGAAAAAGTTTCCATAATGGTAAAACCCATACCGGCACGTTCGTCGCTCCCTGTTGTAAAAAGGGGAACCATTGCTCTTTTGATGTCGGGAATTCCGATTCCTCTGTCCTTGACGACGATTTTAATTGTTTTGTCTTCGTAAAGGGTCGCTTTGATATGTATTATTCCTTCGGCGTTTTTGTAGCCGTGTACTATCGCGTTTGTCACGGCCTCCGAAATTACCGTTTTGAGTTCCGAAATTGCTTCTATTGTCGGGTCGGCCTGCATTGCAAAAGCC
>CAKSQP010000157.1 GCA_934486965.1 uncultured Eubacteriales bacterium | reverse complement strand
CATTACGGGATACGCCACGCAGGTCGCAAGGGGCGCGCCGTAAATTCCGAGAAACGGCATCGAAACGAAAATAAAGGTAAATACCGATTTTATTGCGGAGCCGACGAATATCGCGACAACGGAACTCGTCGCTTTCTTTATGGCGTTAAGTATTGAATTAAGGACCGTCGTATATCCGACGCAGACAATGACGAACGTAAGTATTTTCAGAATTCTCGACGCGACGGCGATAGCCTCTTTATTCGTATAGAGAAGAGACAGAAGTTCGGTAGAGGTCGCAAGAATACCCGCCGCTCCCGCAAAAGCGACGATAGCCGAAGTTTTAAGAGAGCGTTCGAGCGAATTCTTCAGCGCTTTTCTGTCGTTTTTCACAAACAGTGCCGATATCTCGGGAATAAGCGCAACGCCTATCGAGCCTATAAAGATTATCGGAAGATTGAATATCGTAAGCGAAAGGTTTGAATAAGAACCCCAGAGGAAGTTTATTTCCTCCATATCCGTCATATACATTTTCAGACAGTTTACGACGCTGAAAGAGTCGATAGCGCTCATCAGGTTTGCCGAAATGGACGAAAGCATTACGGGAAGCGCTATTGAGAAAAATGCTTTCGCAAGAGGTCCTGTCGGCGTTTCCCCGCTCTTTTCAAGTTGCTCTTTCGTAAAGCGGTAGTCTTTTCCTCTGAAGACATAACGGAGAGAAGAATAGGTCATCGCGCAGAAAGTCGAGATCATTATTCCCGCAATAGCCCCTCCGACGACTACCGGAGGTTCGTAACCCTGTTTGCTTAAAAGATACGCTATCGAATACCCCGCCGTAAGTTTCATTGTCGCCTCAATGAGGTTTGACATCGCGGTGGTGTTCATATTGCCGAAGCCCTGAAAAAAGCCCTTGAAAAGCGAAACCACCGAGATAAAGAAGACTGCGGGCATAAGCCAGAACATCGCGTAATAGGCGTCCTCGCTGTTCATAAAGACGGCTATCTGGCGGGCAAATATCATTCCGAGAACGGAAAGCACCGCACCGAACGAAACGAAAGCCGCGGCGGATATCCGCATAATACGGCTGACATCTTTATATTTTTCGGTCGCAATAGACCTTGAGACCATAACGGCAATTCCCGTCGGAAGTCCCGCTGTCGCAAGAGAAAGAAGCACATTATAGATACTGTACGCCGAAGAAAAGTATCCCATTGCCGCAACGCCGACAAGGTTGGTGAGCGGTATGCGGAAAACGGCGCCGATGATTTTTATAAGAAGATTAGATGCGGACAGTACAAACGCACCGTATAGAAAACTCTTTTTTTTCTGCATTTTGCAGTCCTTTCTTTTCCGATAAAATTACATTCGGTACAGTATATCACTTTTTACGACAAAAAGCAAGAGTCGCAAATTTGAACTTTCCTATTGCAAATTGCGGCAGTTTATGGTAAAATATCTGAGAGGTGAAGATTATGAAAGCATTGATAACAGGAGCAAGCGGAGGCATAGGCAGAGATATGGCAAGATATCTCGTGCAACTCGGACACAGCGTTATCGCCGTCGGCAGAAACGAAAAGAAACTCGCCGATCTCAGACAGGAACTCGGAGAACGGAACTGCGAGACGATACAGTGCGACGTTTCCGTAAGAGAAAACGTTTTCGCGCTTTATGAAAAGACAAAAGACGAAAATATAGATATTCTCATAAACAACGCAGGTTTCGGAGCGTTCGGCGATTTTGAGTCTGTTCCGCTCGAAAAGGAACTCGAACTTATCGACACGAACATAACGGCACTTCATATTCTGACAAAACTTTTTTATATAGACTTTATGAAAAGAAACAGCGGCTATATTCTGAACGTCGCGTCTTCCGCAGGATTTATGGCAGGACCTTTGCTTTCTTCCTATTATGCCTCGAAAAACTATGTTTTACAACTGACAAAGGCGATCTACGAAGAAACGCGCCGCAAAAAGAAAAATGTTTCCCTTTCCGCTTTCTGTCCCGGTCCCGTCGACACGGGCTTTAACGACAGAGCGAACGTAAAGTTTGCAATGAAAGGGATAAAGAGCGATTTCGCCGCAAAATATGCGATAGACAATATGTTTAGGAAAAAAGTGATAATC
Source organism: uncultured Eubacteriales bacterium (assembly GCA_934486965.1). GTDB lineage: Bacteria > Bacillota > Clostridia > Oscillospirales > UBA644 > Geddesella. The sequence goes on along the minus strand of CAKSQP010000157.1, from coordinate 568 downwards.
GTTCCGACCGCAAAAATGAAACTCGGAACTTTCGGACTTCGCTTTATTTCCGCAAAGACCGCACTGAAGATCGCATACCATATACAGAAGAAAAAAGATTCATAAAAAAACAGCCCCTCGGGGGCTGTTTTTTTTCAATCTTCATATATTTCGGTAAAGCGCCAGGTGTTGCCCATTACGTTTACGAGTCTGCTGCCGCAGTATTCGCAGACCTTTTCAGAAAAACCCGATATCGGCGCCCCGCAGTTCGGGCAATTCGCCGCGGCGACCTTTCCGTTTTCGATAATAAAGGCGTAATGAAGAACATATCTTTTCTGAACGGTTTTTCCGTTTTCCGAATATTGCAGAGCCGCCTGAAAAATTACCGTTTTTTCGACGGGAGTTCCTGTATATCCGTTTATAACCACATTGTGGATCTTGAGGTCGGAAGCTCCCGAAAGCGTTTCTCTGAGTTTTTCTTTTACGGCGCTTTTCGCCGAGGTCACATTGAAATCGGGAAAATCTTTAAGGATCTTCGGAATAAGTTGACTGTCTCTGCCCGAAAGCGAACGTGGTCTCGTTTCGAAAT
>CAKSQP010000156.1 GCA_934486965.1 uncultured Eubacteriales bacterium | reverse complement strand
CAGCAGCACTTGCCGTATCCTGCGTATTCGCGCTTTCCGCCTGCGGATCTACCGAAGAAGCAAAAATCACGATAGCAATTCCCAACGACACCACAAACGAAGCAAGAGCGCTTCTTCTTCTCCAGAACCTCGGAGTTATCACTCTTAAAGACGGTGCGGGAATCACCGCAACCGTAAGAGACATTGCAAGCAATCCCAAGAATATTGACTTCAAAGAAGTTGAAGCAGCACAGCTTCCCAGCGTTCTTGCAGACGTCGATTATGCGGTAATCAACGCAAACTATGCTCTTGAAGCAAAACTCACCCCGATCGCAAATGCGGTTGAAGGTTCCGCTTCTTCTTATGTCAACGTTCTTGCAGTAAAAGAAGGTAACGAAAACGAACCCAAGATCAAAGCCCTCAAAGCAGCTCTTGAAAGCAAAAAAGTTGCAGACTACATCAACAGCACCTACAACGGCGCAGTTATAAGCGTTGTTGAAAATCCGGGCGACGGATTTGCTTCCGATGTTGACTATGCAGCGCTCGCAGGCACCAAAATCACCGTTGCCGCTTCCCCCGCTCCCCACGCTGAAATCCTCAAAGTTGCAAAAGAGATCCTTGCGGAAAAAGATATTGAACTTGTTATAGAAGAATACCCCGACTATGTCGTTCCCAACAATGTCGTTGAAAGCGGCGAAAAAGACGCCAACTACTTCCAGCATATTCCTTACCTCGAAAACTTCAACGCCGAAAACGGAACTCACCTCGTTGCGATCTCCAACGTTCACATCGAACCCCTCGGAGTTTACAGCGCGAAAAACACCACCATTGACGCAATCAAAGGCTAATTAACACAAATATATACGCCGGCTTACACAGTCGGCGTATAAAATCGCCCGGAGGTTAACATGATCGAAATAAAAAATCTGTCAAAATCGTTTAAGACGGCGGACGGCAGCGTTGAAGCGCTTAAAGACGTTTCCCTTACAATAAACGACGGAGACATCTACGGAATAATAGGCATGAGCGGAGCCGGAAAAAGCACGCTTGTCAGATGTATAAACATGCTTGAACGTCCGACCTCGGGCGAAGTTCTGATAAACGGTACCGACCTTGCGAAAATTTCGACAAAGGAACTCAGAAAAACAAGAAGAGACATCACAATGATATTTCAGGGGTTCAACCTGCTTATGCAGAGGACCTGTCTGAAAAATATATGTTTTCCTCTTGAACTTGCAGGCGTTAAAGCAGACGAAGCAAAGAAAAAAGCGCTTGAACTTCTGGACACCGTAGGTCTTCCCGATAAAGCAAACGCCTATCCCGCGCAACTTTCAGGCGGTCAACAGCAGAGAATAGCGATCGCAAGAGCATTGGCGACAAACCCGAAAGTTCTTTTGTGCGATGAGGCGACAAGCGCCCTCGACCCGAAGACTACCCATTCGATTCTCGAACTTATCAAAGATATAAACAGAAAACTCGGAATAACCGTCATTATCATAACTCATCAGATGAGTGTTGTTGAAGACGTATGCAACAAAGTCGCGATCCTTGACGACGGAGTCGTCGTCGAAGAGGGAGATGTCGCAACGGTATTTTCAAGCCCGAAATCCGCCGCGGCAAAACGTCTCGTCTTCCCCGACGGAGCCGATGAAATCATTGAAAATCACGAGGGCGAACGCAGGATCAGAGTTGTTTTCAACGGAGCGCCCGCGACAAAAACCCCGTTTATCGCAAGAATGGCAAAAGAAAAGAATATCGAAGCGAATATTCTTTCCGCCTCGACGAAGAGCATCGGAGACAAGATGTACGGGAATATGCTTCTCGGAGTTCCCGACGACGACGAAAAAGTAAAAGAAACGATAGAATATCTGCAAAGTACAAAAGATATTCTCGCAGAGGAGGTAGTCTGGAATGCTGTTAAGTAATATGTTTGCACCGGAAGCTGTTTCCGAAGCCCTTGACATTTTGAAAACCGAATTTCCTCTTGCTTTATGGGAGACGGTTTATGTAACAGTCCTTGCAACGGCGTTCGCTCTGCTTATCGGACTTCCTCTCGGAATTCTGCTTGTTGCAGGCGAAAAGAACGGAGTATTGCCTATTCCGTCGTGGCTGTTACATATAATAAATATAGTAATAAATCTGCTCCGCTCGGTTCCGTTCCTTATCCTTATGATAATGGTCTTTCCTCTTACAAGAGCCATTGTCGGGACATCGGTCGGAACGGTCGCGTCCATCGTTCCTCTTGTTGTAGCGTCTTTCCCGTTTGTATCAAGGCTTGTTGAAAGCAGTCTGCGCGAGATAAACCCGAATATTATCGAAACGGCGCAGAGCATGGGAGCAACTCCCCTGCAGATAATCGTCAAAGTCATGATACCCGAAAGTATTCCGTCTCTTCTTTCAAACATAACGATCGCGATAACCACGATCCTCGGATATTCCGCGATGAGCGGCATTATCGGCGGCGGAGGACTCGGTAAAATAGCGATAAACTACGGCTATTACAGATATAAAGACCTTGTAATGATACTCGCCGTAATTCTTCTTATCGTTCTCGTACAGATATTCCAGACAGTCGGAACGAAACTTGCGACAAAGTCCGACAAACGCCTTAAAGGTAAAGTATAAGACAAAAGGTGCTGCAAGGCTGAGGACTGATAAGGAAGTAATGCTTCAAAACTTCGCCTTTCGGCACAATAATTCGTTAAAAGCACCGGATATGCGACAGCATTATCCGGTGCTTTTG
>CAKSQP010000155.1 GCA_934486965.1 uncultured Eubacteriales bacterium | reverse complement strand
GAGGTTATAACTATCCTCTTGCAATGGAAGCGGCGCTCAAAATTCAGGAAACAAACTATGTCAGAGCGAAGGCATATCCTATTTCGGACTTCCACCACGGACCTTTCGCGATGGTTGACGAGGGAACCGCTGTATTTATGTATGTTCCGGGCGGTTCCGTAAAAGAAGACAGCAAAGCGATGATAGACAAACTCAAAGGCGTCGGAGCGGACATCTGTATGATCTCCGACGACGATGAACTCCTTAAAGAGGGAACCGTCTCTTTCAAAATACCCGACACCAAAGGTTCGGACGCTGTCGCCGCTTTCTATTTCGCGATATTTGCACAACTTTTCGCCTGCAACCTTACCGCTGTAAAGGGCAGAAACCCAGACGCTCCGAGAGGTCTTAACAAAGTTACGGTAACAAAGTAAACAGTATAGGAGAAAACAATGGAACTTAAAGTATCTACGGTTTACGATAAAAAATTTACGCCGATGGCGAAAGTCGTCGAGGAATTTACCGAGGGCACAAAAAAAGCGGGCGGCACAAAACTCGTTATCGGAATTGAAAGAAATCAGGGATTCGTCTCCGCTTACGAAACGGTCATTTACCCCGAAAACGCAGGCAAAGATGAGGAAAACATCAGATTTGCCGAAAGAATTATAAAAACGCTCCTTTGGATAAAAGGCGGTTATAAAATCATAATCGCGGGTTCCGAGAAGATCGGGAACTTCATAAAAGACGCATATAAAGTCGGAGGTCTGCGTGCTTTTGACGCAGGATTCATGGCTCGCGTCTACGAAAGACCTTTTGAAGTTGAGATCGTTTCTCTCGAAAACGCTCCCGTCACAAAGGAAAACACCAATCCGTCGGGAAGACACCTTTCGGGTTGCAGAATAGGTTTTGACGCGGGCGGAAGCGACAGAAAAGTTTCCGCAGTCATAGACGGCGAACCCGTTTATTCCGAAGAGGTCGTCTGGTTCCCGAAAACGACGAGCGATCCTCAGTATCATTACGACGGAATTCTTACCGCGATGAAAACAGCGGCGTCCCACATGCCGAGGGTCGACGCGATAGGCGTTTCCTCTGCGGGTGTTTACGTCGACAACAGAATAATGGTCGCGTCCCTTTTCCTAAAGGTTTCGGACGAAGATTTCGATAAGAAAGTCAAGAATATGTATCTTGACGTTGCGAAAGAACTCGGTGAAAATATTCCTATCGAAGTCGCAAACGACGGCGACGTAACGGCTCTCGCGGGCGCGATGGACCTTGACGACAACAGCGTTCTCGGCGTTGCGATGGGGACGAGCGAAGCGGGCGGATATGTCGACGGCGCAGGCAATATTACAGGCTGGCTCAACGAACTTGCATTCGTTCCGTGCGACTATAATGAAGACGCAATGGTCGACGAGTGGTCGGGCGACTACGGTTGCGGAGTTAAATATTTCTCGCAGGACGGCGTTATAAAACTTGCCGCAGAAGCAGGTATTGCTCTTGACGACGCCCTTTCTCCCGCCGAAAAACTCAAGATAGTTCAGAAACTTCATGAAGACGGGGACAAGCGTGCCGAGGGTATTTTCGAAACGATAGGCGTTTATTTCGGATATACCGTCGCATATTACGCGATGTTCTACGATATAAAACACGTTCTAATTCTCGGAAGAGTTACTTCCGGAAAAGGCGGAAACGCAATTCTCGAAAAGGCGACGGAGGTTCTCGAAACAGAATACCCCGAACTTGCAAAGAAGATAAAACTGCATCTTCCCGACGAGTCGAACCGCAGAGTCGGTCAGTCGATCGCGGCGGCGTCTCTTCCCGAAATAAAATAGTCAAAAGAGGCTGATTCAGCCTCTTTTTTGAACGGACGGTAAAATATGAAAATACCAAAACTCACTCCGAGGCTGGCGCTTGTTGCGGATTTTATATCCGAAAGCGACTGCGGAACGGTCGCCGATGTCGGAACGGATCATGCAAAACTTCCGATCTATCTTGTTGCGACGGGAAAGTCCGAAAAAGTTTATGCTTCGGATCTTCGGAAAGGTCCACTGAAAAAAGCCGCTGAAAACGTCGCTTTTTACCTCGGAAAAGAGGCGGGAAGAGTTCCTCTCATTCTGGGAAACGGGACCGAAAATATCCCGACGGATTACGAATGTCTTTCGATAACGGGAATGGGCGGAGAACTTATTGCCGAAATTCTCGGTCGCGCGGAATTGCCCGCAGGAGTAACTCTTGTTTTGTCACCGATGACGGGCGCTGAAAAACTCCGTAAAAGTCTTTATCTTTCGGGGTTTGAAATAATTAAAGAGGCTCTTGTCGGTGAAGAAGAGAAAATATACACGGTAATGAAGGCGAAAAAGACCGAAAACCACCGTGTTTATCCTGAGATAAACGAGTATTTTTCAGAGGCGCTTCTTTCCGAGAAAAACAGCCTTCTGCATGATTATATAAGGAGATATATTTCGAAATTCGACAAGGCTCTTGAAGGTCGGCGGGAATCGGGTAAAAAACATTCCGATGAAGAAGAGATAGAAAAACTGCGGAATGAAATGATAAAACTGGAGGAAAGTATATGACAACGGTCGGAAATATTTATGATTTTATCGACGGATTTGCACCGTTTGAAACTGCTATGGGTTTCGACAATGTCGGAATTCTGGTAGGCAATGCGGGAACGGAAACGAAAAAGGTTCTGGTCACTCTTGACGTAAGCCCCGAAGCGGTTTCGGAAGCGAAAGAAAAGAACTGTGACCTTATCGTTTCGCATCA
>CAKSQP010000154.1 GCA_934486965.1 uncultured Eubacteriales bacterium | reverse complement strand
TTACATAATCGTAAGTAAGATCGCAACCCCACGCCGTTGAAGAATATCCGCCGTCGTTAAGGTTTATTAAAATATTTATTTCCTTTTCCGAAAGAACTTCTTTTGCCTTTTCTTCCGAAAATTCTATTCCCATACCGTTTTGACAGACTTTGACTTCGCCTGCGGCGCTTGCAAAGGCAACGTCTATTTTATTGACGTCGACCGCCGCTCCGCTGTATCCTATCGCGCAAAGCACCCTTCCCCAGTTCGCGTCTGCACCGAACATCGCGGCTTTCGTAAGACTTGAGCAAACCACGCTCTTTGCGACGGTCTTTGCGATATCCTCGCTCTTTGCTCCCGAAACCTTACATTCGAGAAGTTTTGTTGCTCCCTCTCCGTCGGCGGCTATCATTCGACAAAGATGGACGGCAACGCTGTTCAGGGCTTTCATAAAAATCTCATAGTCGCCGTTTTCCTCGGTTATTACAGGGTTTTCCGCCATTCCGTTGCAAAGGACCGTGACCATATCGTTTGTAGAGGTGTCGCCGTCAATACTTATCATATTGAAAGTGTTTTTGACGTCTGTCGAAAGTGCTTTCTGCAAAAGAGTCGGGATGATCGCAACATCGCTTGTGATAAAAACGAGCATTGTCGCCATATTCGGGTGTATCATTCCGCTCCCCTTCGCAATTCCTCCGATGTGACAGGTCTTTCCGCCGATTTCAAATTCAACGGCTATTTCTTTTTTAACGGTGTCGGTAGTCATAATTCCCGCTGCCGCCGAGTCGCTGCCGTTTTCGGAAAGCCCCGCAACAAGTTCTTCAAGTCCGTTCTTTATGGGGTTAGGATCAAGCGGCTGACCGATAACTCCCGTTGAGGCGATGACTATATCGTCTGCACTGCAGTTAAGCGCCGCTGCCGCTGCTTCGCAGATATCCTCTGCGACCTCAACTCCGCCCGCACAGCAGGTGTTTGCTATTCCGCTGTTGCAGATACAAGCCTTTGCCTGTCCGTTTTTAAGATGATTTTTTGTTACGGTGATCGGCGCTCCGAACACAAGATTCGTCGTATAGACCGCAGCGCACGAAGCAACTTTTTCGCTTACGATAAGAGACAGGTCCTTTTTGACTTTATTTTTCCTTACGCCGCAGTGAATTCCGTTGGCGACAAAGCCTTTTGCGGCGCAAACTCCTCCGTTTATTATTTTCATTTCCTAATTCTCCTTATATTTAAGATTCAGCCCGAAAGATTCTTCAACTCCGAGACTGATATTCATATTCTGAATTGCCGCGCCCGAAGCGCCTTTCCCGAGATTGTCAAAGCGGGAAACAAGCAAAATTCTTTCTTCGTTTCCGCAGACGGTTATCTGCATATCGTCATATCCCGAAAGTTCGCCCGCCGACAGGAAATTTCCGACGTCTTCTTCAAAATGCACAAGTCCTTTTTTATAGTAATCGCCGTAAACTTCTTTTATTGCTTTGATACCGCCCGCAACGTTTTCGCCGAAAAGAGTTACCGTCACTTCCATTCCCGAATAGAAAGGTGCTACTATCGGGCAGAATATCGGAGCAGAAGAAAGTCCGCAGACTTTTTTCATTTCGGGAAGATGTTTATGCGTCTGTGAAACAGCGTACATTCGCGGAGCGTCAAGCATCTTGTCTCTGTTTTCCTCCTCATATTCCGCGATCATTTTTTTACCGCCGCCCGAATATCCGGTAAGAGAAAAAGCGGAAAGCGGCGTGTCAGGCGAAATTACTCCGTTTTGAACCAACGGCGCGACAAGAGAAATAAATCCGCTCGCGTGACAGCCGGGATTCGCTGTTCTTTTCGCCGCGGCGATCTTTTGACGGTTGTCCGAAATTTCGGCAAAACCGTAAACAAAATCGGGGCTTGTCCGATGGGCGGTCGATGTATCTATTATCACGGCGTCGGGGTTTTCGACAAGAGACACAGCCTCTCTTGCAGCGTCGTCGGGAAGACACAGAATTGAAATATCCGAGTTGTTCAGACATTCCCGTCTCGCCTCTTTATCTTTCCGTTTTTCTTCGGACAAAGTAACGATCTCAATGTCTCTTCTTCCCTGAAGCCGTTCTTTTATACGGAGCCCCGTCGTTCCGGCACTCCCGTCAATAAATACTTTTTTCATGGTTTCCTCTATAATGTTTGCATATTTATTCAAATTTTGGCTATATTTTAACAAATTATATTATTGATGTCAAGTATTTTTGCATAAAATTCCCTAAAAAGTCAAGATTTATAGTTTTTTGAATAAATGTATAAATATACAAAAAGAGACTGCAAGATATCGGTCTTACAGTCTCTGTTCCTTTATTTATCAAACGCGGGGTTTATTGCATAGAAATTCTTTTCGTCGAGCTTCTGCCTTACAATTCCGATACACTCGCCGAACCGCTGATAATGTACTATTTCCCTTTCGCGTAAGAAACGAATTGCGTCCCTTACGTCGGGGTCGTCGACAAGTCTTAAAATATTGTCGTAGGTCATTCTCGCTTTCTGTTCCGCGGCAAGGTCTTCGTTAAGATCGGCAAGGATGTCGCCCGTAACGGCAAGAGTCGACGCTGAAAACGGCACACCGGCAGAGTCCTGCGGATAAACGCCTGCGGTATGATTGACGAAATAGGTATCAAAGCCCGCTTCTTCAATCTGGGAAGAAGTCAGATTTCTCGTCAGCTGATGAACCATAGAAGCTATCATTTCGAAATGCCCGAGTTCCTCCGTGCCCAGAGAAGCATCGGAAATGTTCCAATGTATCAAATATGAGGACAAGCGTGAGGTCTTTGGCTTAAAGATACA
>CAKSQP010000153.1 GCA_934486965.1 uncultured Eubacteriales bacterium | reverse complement strand
AAATAATATAGCAGATAACCGCTGTCGCTTTTTGTAAAAACGGATACCTTCATAAAAAAATAACCTCATTTCTGAGGTTCTTACTGTATTTATTTTCTTTCGAGTTCTTCGATCTTTTTCTGAATTTCTTCGAGTTCGATTGCGGTCGGGTCGGGAATATGGATCTGGTCCATATCTTTTGACGGGACTGCAGATTCTGCTTTCTTTACTACTTTTGCGGGGATTCCGACAGCGGTGGAATTCGGCGGAACTTCACTCAGGACAACTGCTCCCGCGGCGATTTTTGAATTGTCTCCGACCTTGAAAGGCCCGAGGACTTTTGCGCCCGCTCCGACCATTACATTGTTGCCGAGGGTCGGGTGTCTTTTCCCTGTGTCTTTTCCCGTACCTCCGAGAGTAACACCCTGATAAATCGTGCAGTCGTCGCCTATTTCGGTCGTTTCTCCGATGACGACGCCCATGCCGTGGTCGATAAAGAAACGCTTGCCGATTGTTGCTCCCGGGTGTATCTCAATACCCGTTTTGTGCCTTGTTCTCTGTGAAATATATCTTGCGATAAAGTAATGTTTTCTTTTATAGAACCAATGCGCGACTCTATGCCACATAACGGCGCGGAAGCCCGAATAGAGAAAGAAAACCTGAGCGGAAGAGGTCGCGGCAGGGTCCCTTTCCTTTATATTATTTATTTCTTCTTTTATATTATTAAACACGGAATCTCCTTCCGAGCCTAAATTTTAACGGTTTTTCCTCTCGGGATTTTTACATGATTTCCCTTGACGAGTATATAGACGTCGAGGGCTGACGGATTGTGAACATAGTTCATATCGAGAGTAAAATCGAGGGATTCATAGGCTCTTACATAGTTGTAAATATCAATGTTGGTTGCGTACCATGTGTCTGGGCGGTCGGAAAGCGATTTGAAAAAGTTTTCTATGACGTCCCAGTTTTTATCGGCGTCAAATTCATAACTGTGTCCCCAAAGATAGAAGAGCATCGGGTCGGCACCCACGTCTTCGTCTTTGAACTCGGAAATAAGACCTGACAGATTTCCGTCGTTATGATGACATGTCGGATCAAGCCTTAACCAATCGGTCGGAACGGAAAATTTGCCGCTCGACGCCGTGGTCCGCGCGTAGAATATGCCTGCCGCCTTCAAAGCCGAGACCGTTTCTTCGGAATAAGTCCCGAACGGATACGCAAGGCCGTGAACGGGGGTTTTTGCGAGTTTTTCGAGACAACATCGGTCGGAAAGAATCTCTTCAAGAGCCAGAGAAGAGGGAAGTCTTTCGAGGAATGTATGAGTCTGCGAATGGCAGGCTATTTCCATATTATGCTTTTTATAAAGAGAAATCGCTTCCTTTGCGGGCAGTCTGCGGTCATAAACCGTGTCGTCGGAATATTTTGTTTCGGGTTTTGCAAAACAGCCGCTGTTAAGGTTAAAAGTGCCCTTAAAACCGTAGTCGGACATCATCTCGACAAGTTTAACGTCCTGTTCTACGCCGTCGTCGTAACTTAAAGTTACGGCTTTTGTTTTGAAATCGGGGAAGCGTAAAAATTTGATCTTCATATTGATTTCCTCATCAGTTTTTTATAAGAGTCATAAAGCAGACACACTCCACATGCCCCGTTCTCGGGAACATATCAAAGGGTTTTATTCTTTCGATTTTATAGAGTTTTTTGCCTTCGTTAAGCCTCTGAATATCACGCGCCTGAGTGGCGGGGTTGCAGGATATGTATACGATCTTATCGGGAAGATATTCTTTTACGGCGGTTATTGTTTCTTCGGTAAGTCCCTTTCTCGGAGGATCAAGGGTCATGACGTTCGGCGATCCCGCTGCAAAGAGGTCTCGAAGTTCGGTAATATCGCTCATATCCGAAAGGAAAAATTCGGCGTTTTTTATCTTGTTTGCCGCGGCGTTTGCAACGGCATTTTCGACAGCGGAACGTACTATCTCGACTCCGTAAGCGTGTTTTACTTTTCGGGCCGCCGCAAGAGTTATTGTACCTATTCCGGAGCAGACGTCGAGCAGAATGTCGTTTTCCGTCAGAAAGCCGCTTTCGGTAACAAAATTATATAGGTTTTCGGTCTGTTCGCTGTTTGTCTGGTAAAACGACAGGGGAGAGATTCGGAACTTCAGACCGCAGAGTCTGTCTGTGATCGTTTCCGAACCCCATATAAGGATACAGTCTCTGCCGAGAATCACATTGTCTCTGCGCTTGTTTATGTTAAGGTATATGCTCTTTACGTTTTTATTTTCCGCGATCGCGGAGGTGAACTGCTCTTTATGCGGAAGTCCGCTGCCCGTTGTTACAAGGCAGACCATTATCTCGCCTGTTGCATGGGCTTTTCTTAAATAGAGATGTCTTACGAATCCCGTTCCTGTGGTTTCGTCATAAGGTTTTATATTGAATTTCTTTATAAAATCCTGCGTTGTCTTTATTATTTCCGAAAAATCGGGATCCTGAAGTAAACAATCGTTTACATCAACTATCCGATGAGAGCGTTTCGCGAAAAAACCGAAATTGCCGTCGGTTGAGATGGGATATTGAACTTTATTGCGGTATCCCGAAACAGAAGGCGACGGTTCGATGTCTTCAACGGTACAGTCGTAATCGGGACAGTTTTTTTCAAAGGCGTTGACGATACAGTTTTTCTTATAGCGAAGTTCGGTTTCGTAGTTTATATTCTGATATGTGCAGCCGCCGCATTTCGAAAAAGAAGGGCAGGCGGGGTGAACTCTGTCGTTTGACGGAGAAATGATATTTTCGATTATGGCAAACGCATGATTTTTGAGGACTTTTACTATTCTGCAATCGACGATGTCTCCG
>CAKSQP010000152.1 GCA_934486965.1 uncultured Eubacteriales bacterium | reverse complement strand
GCGTATACCATGGCAATAATTTCCGCAGGCGGAATAGGAAATCTTATCGACAGAGTCCTTAACGGTTACGTCGTTGATATGTTCGATTTCAGACTTATAAATTTTGCGATATTCAATGTGGCGGATATCGCCGTTACCTGCGGTGCCGTTGCGTTTCTGATAATTTATATAGTGAAAAAAGGCAATGTCATAAAGTGGAAAAAATAATCGCCGGCGAACAGGACGCCGAAAAAAGAATAGACGTTTTTCTGACCGAACGGGTAGACAGAACCCGTTCGGCCGTTGTTTTGCTTATAGAGCAAGGTGCTGTAAAGGTAAACGGGCTCAAGGTGAAGAAAAACTATAAAATGAAACCTGAGGACGAAGTGGAAGTCGAACTTCCCGAACCGACGGAACTTAATCTTGAAGCCGAAAATCTGCCGGTAGATATCGTATATGAAGACGATTATCTGCTTGTCGTAAATAAGCCTCAGGGAATGGTTGTTCACCCTGCGCCCGGAAATTACGGCGGAACGCTTGTAAACGCTCTTTTGTGGCACTGTAAAGATTCTCTTTCATCGATAAACGGTGTTATAAGACCCGGAATAGTTCACCGTATCGATAAAGACACAAGCGGACTTCTCATTGTTGCCAAAACCGACGACGCGCACCTCGGTCTTGCGGAACAGATAAAAGAACATTCGTTTTTGCGGGAGTATGTCGGGATAGTTTACGGCAGGCTCCGCGAAAAAGAGGGGAGTATCGCAAAGCCGATAGGCAGACACCCGACCGACAGAAAAAAGATGGCTGTCACTCTCAAAAATTCGAAACCTGCGATGACTCATTATAAGGTGCTTGAGGAATACGACGGTTTTTCTCTTGTCAATTTCCGACTTGAAACGGGAAGAACGCATCAGATAAGAGTTCACATGGCGTCGATCGGCCATGCGATATACGGAGACCCTGTTTACAGTCCGAAAAACCTGCTTCCGAAGAATTATCATAAACAGTTTCTGCACGCAAAAAAAATCGGGTTTATTCACCCGATCACCAAAGAATATCTGGAGTTTGACAGCGAAATTCCCGAATATTTTTATCAGATATTACCGAAAAAAGCCGATAACCAATAAGGTTACCGGCTTTATCTTTTTTATGCTACCGATCTCTCGGCGTCTGCTATGGCGTCGAGTTTTTTGTTTCTGAAATAGAGAGCAACGTCGATTGAAATTTCGATGAAGTTCAGTATATAGAAGAAGAAACTCAGAACGAATATGAATCCCGATTTCGGAACAACACCGAAAAGTCCGACAGATTCAATTATTTTTTTGACTATTCCGCAGGCATAGCCTATAAGAAGAAAAACTTCGAAAAAGAGGCTTTTTCCTTTTGCCGTGCGCGACACCCACGATTTGCGTATCGAGAGCGGCCAGGAAAGACCGAAACAGAATATTGTCAGTGCTTCAAGTAAGTCTACTATCATTTAATTGCCAACTTTCAAATTATTTTCTGCGATAATCTGGGAGAAGTTTCGGAGAAACCATATCGGTTTTGATTCCCGCTTCTTCTCTTTCTTTATCGAATTTTGCAATGTGGTCGAGGGTGAGTTTTCCGACTTTGACATCTTTGGCTTTCTTAGAAGCGTTCTGACCTGCATTTCTGCCGAAAACGATAATGTCAAGAAGAGAGTTGCCCATGAGACGGTTCTTTCCGTGAATTCCGCCTACGGCTTCTCCTGCAACAAAGAGATTTTCGACGTTCGTGGTCATTCCGTCGACGTTTATGTCAAGACCGCCGTTCTGATAGTGGAGCGTCGGGTAGACGAGGATCGGCTCTTTACGGATATCAATTCCGTAACTTGCAAACATTCTCATCATTGCGGGAATTCTCTTTTCGATAGTTCCTTCGCCGCCGATAGCCTCTATCATCGGGGTATCGAGCCATACTGCTTTGCCGTTGCCTGTATCCACACCCTCGGCTCTGTCGGAACATTCGCGGATTATGGAAGCCGCCGCAACGTCACGGGTTTCAAGCGGGTGCATAAATACTTTTCCGTCCCTGTTTACGAGTTTTGCACCGAGAGAACGGACTTTTTCGGTAACGAGCGCTCCGAATATCTGCTGGGGATATGCGGCGCCTGTCGGGTGATACTGCAAAGTTTCGGGGTAGAGGAGTTTCGCGCCAACTCTGTATCCGAGAACGAGACCGTCCGCGGTCGCCCCGTAGTGGTTTGATGTCGGGAAGCCCTGATAGTGCATTCTTCCCGCGCCACCCGTTGCTATTATAACGGTCTTCGCGCGCGCAACCATCAGTTCTTTTGTTTCCATATTCATGAGAACCGCGCCTGCCGCATGTCCGTTTTCGTCAAGGATAAGTTCGATTGCGGAAGTGAAGTCGACAACGGGAATTCCTCTGTTAAGAACTTCGTCTCTCAGAGTTCTCATTATCTCGGCACCCGAATAGTCTTTTGCCGCGTGCATTCTCTTTCTTGAAGTTCCGCCGCCGTGGGTCGTTATCATCGTGCCGTCGGGCGCTTTGTCGAATTCAACGCCGAGGTCGTTGAGCCACTGAATTGCTTCGGGAGCGTCGCAGACGAGTTTTGCGAGAAGTTCTCTCTTTGCGGCGTAATGTCCGCCGCCGAAAGCGTCAACAAAATGGATAGCGGGGGAGTCGTTCGGCTTGTCTGCCGCCTGAATACCGCCCTCAGCCATCATGGTGTTTGCGTCACCCATACGGAGTTTTGTGACGATCATAGTCTTGGCGCCTGCATTATCCGCCTCAATTGCGGCTGACGCACCCGCTCCTCCGCCGCCGATAATAAGAACATCGACGTCGTAAGCAATGTTTTTAAGGTCTATATCTTCGGCTTTTATTCTGCTGTGTGCCTGAAGAATAT
>CAKSQP010000151.1 GCA_934486965.1 uncultured Eubacteriales bacterium | reverse complement strand
CGACGCTTCGGTCGTCCTGCGCTTTCATGGACGTTATAACGCCTCTCGGCTTGTAAAACGCAAAATACTGTTTATCGCACGCTTTCAGGCGAAGTCTCTTTTTTCCGTAAGATACCCTGTCGTTTTCGGGGTCGATGTCCTGTCCTATTTCGGCGGGCTTTCCGTTTACTGTTATCTGTCCCGCGCGGACAAGTTCTTCTGCGGCTCTTCTCGAACATACGCCGCATTCCGCTATGAATTTCTGAATTCTCATTTATAACTCCGATAAATTATTTTATACATGGAGTTTATCATAATTCAGCGGATTTTACAATAGCGTTTTCAATAATTTTCTCAAATTGTATGAAAAAAGTTCAAAACCGCTTACCTTTTCGACCGTTCCGACGCCCTCTGAAAGACAGAGCGGGATTTTTTTTACGGTAAAGTCTCCGCACTTTATCTCAAGGTATCCTCCGTAGGAATATTCCGACGCAGGAGCAAATATCGCTGGGCAAAGTCGGGAAACGGCAGTGTATACGCATTTTTTGCCGTCTATTATGCTCCCCGTTATTTTTTCGGAATTTATATATCTGCCGACGGTCTCCCCTCCGAGAAGCGTTTTTAATTCGGAATATCCGCCCGCGTCATACAGAACGAAAGACGACACCCTTTCAAAACCCTCGCTCATCAATTCCTTATGGTCGCGCCAGTCGTCGGGGTCCTTCATCGTTGCGCAGACAAGGGTCACTCCGTCCTTTTTTGCAGAAGTAACAAGACACCTGCCCGCGGCTTTCGTAAACCCCGTTTTCACTCCCGTAAAAAGTTCGTCGTCAAGCAGTTTATTGGAATTTTTTACGGTAAGTTTTTTATAGTTCAAAGTCTTTTCGCGGGTCGAAACTATTTCGGAAAACGTTTCGTTTTTAAGAGCCTCTACGGCAATCATGGCAAGATCTTTCGCCGTCGTATAATGCCCGTCGTCGTGAAGTCCGTGCGGATTTGTAAAATGGCTGTCTTTGCACCCTATTTCCGCCGCACGCCTGTTCATCATCTCGGCAAACGCCTTTTCACTGCCCGCAACATTTTCCGCGATAGTCACCGCCGCGTCGTTTCCCGATTTCAGCAGAAGCATATACAGAAGATCTTCAAGAGATATTTTTTCGCCCGCTTCTATACCTATCCCCGACCCTTCCACCGCCGCCGCCTTTTCCGAAACGGTAAATACGGCTGAGAGGGGCGCGTTTTCAATGGCTACGAGCGCAGTAAGTATCTTTGTCGTGCTTGCGGGTTCATGTCTTTCGTTTTCGTTCTTTGCCGACAGAACAGTCCCGCTTCCCGCGTCGATAAGGACATAAGCCGCCGCGTTTGTTTCAGCGCTTAAACATATCTGGCACAATAAAATAAATACAGCGACAAGCACCGGAATCGTTTTCTTCACTGCAAAACTCCTTTTTCGTTTATGACGTCAAGAACCTCGGCGAGGCACTCCGCAAAATAGCCCGCGCCCTTTTCCGCTTCTTCGGGAGTATTTCCGCAGGTCCCGACCTCAACAAGGATACTTCCGGGTGTAATATCCTGATTGTAAAGGTAATTGCGCAGAAGTATCGGTCTCATAAGTCCCGGATATTTTTCCGCTGCCGTTTTCTGTATCATCAGAGAAAATTTCAGATTTTCTTCCCAGTGGTCGTTTATGTATTTTTCACTTCCCGAACCGAGAAGTATCATCACCTGAGCCGCCGTTTCACCGTTTATCTCGGTAACCGCGCGATATTTCGTTTTGGAAGAGGTTATGACGGTATCCCTGTGGACATCGAGAACTATCTGGATCTCGGGATACTTTTTAAGATATGAATGTATCGATAAATTCGAAGAATCATAGGATCCGTTGTAATCGGGATTGTCGTGCTGCGTTTTGTCATGAATGACGCCGTAGCCTGCGTTTTCAAGTTTCGACGCGATTATGTTACCTATATGTATCATGTTCTGATTGTTGTCATCGCTTCGGAATTTCATAGTGCCGTCGTAATAATCGGTATTATATATATTATACGACTCCGTTGCATGCGTATGAACTATCAGAACCTGATATTTTTTTGTTTTATCGACTTCGATACCCGATCTTTCGGAAAGCAGTTTTTCTATATTGAAATTTTTCTTGCCCTCGTTGTTTACCGTAACGCCGCCGAAAGAATCCATCCATTTAGCCGCGCCGAGCGTAGTTTTGAGCACCTTATGAGCGCCGTCGGGAATTTCTTCTTCGGGAAGCCTGTATTTTTCAAATATAGAAACGCCGTTATATTCAAGATCGTCGCTTATAATAAGATCTTCCGACTGACCGCTGTTTCCGCTTACCTTTTCCGAATATGACAAAGATAAAGTTGCCGTCGGTATTATCCCTGACAGTATCACGAGAAAAATAAAAAAACCGCGTATCTTTTCTCTTTTTTTATAAAAAACGCCGCCCTATATACTTTTATGCCCGCAATGCACAGCTTAAGCACATAAAACGACCTTTTTCGCGTTACCGAATTTATTCGCAACTCAATATTCAAAAACAGTATCGCTGCAATTAAAAGGACCCAAAACAAAAAGCCTACCTCCGTATAGAGTGTAGGCTGTGTATTTTTTCCTTTTATAATACGTTATACGTCTATTTTTTCTTTCTCGGACTTCGGAAGCTCGGGAAGCTCGCAAAGCTCGGAAATGCCGAAATGCCGCAAAAACGCCTCGTCCGTCGCATATAATATCGGGCGGCCTAAAACCTGCTTTCTTCCCGCCTCTTTAATAAATCCTCTTTCAAGAAGGCTGTTCATTATATAGCTTGAGTTAACCCCTCTTATTTCCTCTATCTCCTGCCTAGTTACGGGCTGCTTATACGCCACTATTGACAAGGTCTCAAGCATCGCCTGAGTAAGCTCTTCTTCCGATTTTTTGCCTAAGAGCTCGTAAATATCCTCCGCAAATTCCGGGCGGGTACAAAGCCGCAGCTTGTTTTCCGTCCTTTTTATTATTAAAGAATATTCGTAAAGCCTTTTTTCATTCTCCTTTTCTATAAGCTCCGTAAGCTCCTCTT
>CAKSQP010000150.1 GCA_934486965.1 uncultured Eubacteriales bacterium | reverse complement strand
GATGTATTACGTCCCTTGTAAACCAGACGCTTAAAAATATCGAAATAATCCTTGTCGACGACGGTTCGCCCGACGGCTGTCCCGCGCTTTGCGACGAATGGGCGAAAAAGGACGGCAGAATAAAGGTCGTTCATAAAGAAAACGCAGGGCTCGGCTTTGCGAGAAATTCGGGAATGGAAATTGCCGAAGGGAGATTTATCGGGTTTGTCGATTCGGACGATTATGTCAAAGACGATATGTTCGAAAAACTCTTCCTTGCCGCGACAAAGGAAAACGCGGATATCGCGATGTGCGGTTTTCGCTGTATCGGCGGGATAATGACCGAAAAAGAAAATGAAATTCAGGATATAAACTGCTTTGATGAATATACCGTTTTTTCGGGCAAGGACGGAATAGACCGACTGATGCTCGATATCTGCGGTGCGCGTCCCGAAGAAAATCAGGACAGCAAATACGGGTTCAGCAGTGTTAAAAATATTTATTCTTCCGAAGTAATAAAGAAAAACAATATCAAATTTTTATCCGAAAGAGAAGTCGCGAGCGAGGACGTTTTCTTTCTTCTCGATTTTCTCAGTCTCGCAGACTGCGCCGTCGGAATTACGGGGGCTTACTATTTCTATTGCAGAAACGGCGAATCCTTGTCGAAAAGTTATCGGAGCGACCGTTTTGAGAAATGCGGCTTTATCGTCGACGGCATAAACGCCTGCCTCAAAAAAAGAATGCCCGAAGAAAGATATAAAATTTATACCGACAGGCTCTATCAGGCGTACGCGCGGGCGGTCTGTATGCAGGAAATTCAGTTTGCAGAGCAAAACGGGCTTTCGGCAAAAGAACTCAACGCGCGCTTAAAGAGGGTCTGTAAATCCGAAAGATTGCAGACGGTACTTAAAAATTATCCGTGGCAGAAACTGCCGTTTACACAGGCGGCGTTTGCGATGACCATGAGATTTTCCCTTATCGGACTTCAGAAACTGCTTGTCCGCCTGAAAAACGGAGGTTGAAATGCTATTTTCGGTAATTGTGCCCGTCTACGGCGTTGAAGAATATATTTCCGAATGTATCGACAGTATTTTAAGCCAGAGTTTTTCCGACTTTGAACTTATCGCGGTCGACGACGGCTCGCCCGACGGGTGTCCCGCGCTCTGCGACGGATACGCAAAAAAAGACGGCAGGGTAAAAGTCATACACAAGCCGAACGGAGGGCTTGTTTCCGCACGCAAAGCGGGTATTTCCGCGGCGTCGGGCGACTATATAATAAATGTCGACGGCGACGACAGACTGCAGCCGGAATATTTCGAAAAGGCAAAAGAGATAATCGAAAAATACGACCCCGATATAATTTCTTTCGCGGTAAATTATTTTTATAAAGACAAAGACGTCTATGATCCCGAAATGCTCTCCGAGGGGCTTTACGCGGGCGAAAACATAAAAAAGATAACCGACCGTATGCTTCTGACGCCCGATATGCGCCACCTGCACTATTTTCTCTGGGCGAAAGTTTTCAGACGGGAAATTATCGAAGATATCCAACTTTCCGCCGATGAAAGAGCAAGCATGGGAGAAGACGTAAACTGCGTTATTCCCGCATATTGCAAGGCGAAAAGCGTTTACATCTCGGCGGAGACGGTCTATGACTGCCGTTGCCGCGACAACTCCATGTCAAGAAAATACAGCCCGTCGCATTTCGACGATATTTCGCTCGGAATCGCCGCTCTGAAAAGAGTAGAAAAAGCCCCCGACGGATATAAAAAAGCGGTCGACAGATACGCCGCGTTCATGTTCTTCGTGATTTTCGCGACGGCGGCGTCCGACGGGGATAAAAGCGTGAAAAAATATGCGGCGGATATTTTCGGGAATTTCAAAACCGCTCTTGAAAACGCCGAATTTTCGGGCATTACCGCAAAAAGCGGGATAGCCTTATATCTTCTGAAAAAGAAGAAATTCGGTCTTGCATATAATTTTCTGCGCGTCTGCGAAAAACTGAAAGGAAGACGGTAATGGATATTTCGGTCGTGACCGCCGTTCATAACGGCGAAAAATATTTGAGAGCAACGCTCGACAGTATCCTTGCCCAGACTTTCGGAAATTTCGAGGTCATCGTCATCGACGACTGTTCGACCGACAAAACTTCCGCAATTCTGTCGGAATACGCCGAAAAGGACAGCCGTATAAAGGTTTTTACAAACGAAGAAAACCTGAAACTCGCCCGCTCATTAAACAGGGGGATATCCCTTGCGGGCGGCAAATATATCCTGCGAATGGACGCCGACGATATCTGCCTTGCCGACCGCTTTGAAAAGCAGTTTGAGTATATGGAAACGCACCCCGAAACCGACGTTTCGTTCTGCAAATATTTCATTCTGCAGGACGACGAGATTACCCCGTGCGTTGTCGGCAGAAAATGCGGCGCCGAAAATGTAAAAGCGATGTTCCTCTTTTTCTGCCCCGTGCTTCACCCCGGAGTTATCGCAAAGGCGGAAGTCATAAAAAAATACGCCTACGACCCGTCGCACACCTGCTCCGAAGACCTTGACCTCTGGACAAGAATGCTCTGCGACGGCGTAACAATAGATTGCGAACCCGATTACCTCATGCTCTACCGCAGACATTCGGCGCAGATAACCGCAAAGCCGTCGGAAAGACAAAACGCGGAAGTAAAGGAAAGCATGACGCGCTTTTATGAAAAAACGCTCAAAAAAATGAGCGACGGACAGGCGGAATTCTTCATAAACGGCGTTTATTTCAGAAATTCGTTCGACAAAGAAAAACTGCTTTCTTTTTACAGATATATAATTTCGGAAAACAGGAGAACGGAAAGTTTTTCGAAAAAAGCGATAATCGGAGGAATGGCGGAGGTCCTCGCCGAATACAGACGGACGCAAAACCTCGGTCCCGGCGATGAAATTTCCTTCTTTAAGTTCGGCGGTCTTACTCTCGTTTCGGAGATAATATCGCGGAAACTGCAAAGTAAAAAAGACATAAAAAACGCTTATGCGGCGGCACGGAAAGCGTCGCTTAAGCAAAAAGGCGAAAAATTCGGGCTTCCCGTATTTATTCAGGGGGGATACAGATGAATGAAAGTA
>CAKSQP010000149.1 GCA_934486965.1 uncultured Eubacteriales bacterium | reverse complement strand
GCCCTTAGCCCCTCTCGGAGGACGAGGACCGTGCATTCCGCCTCTGCCTTTTGCGGCGACTGCCCTGCTGTAACGGCTTCTGAGATTTTCAAGAGTTCTTGCAGCCATTATTTTTCCTCCTTTCTGTCGTTCTGCGAATAGTATATCTCCTGATATTCGCTGTTATTTGAAAGCAGTTCGTCGTGCGTTCCGACGCCCGTTATCTTTCCGTCGTCGAGAACGACTATCATATCTGCGTCTCTGACGGAAGATATTCTCTGCGCAATTATTATCTTTGTGGAGTCGGAAAGTTCGTTTGTAAACGCTTTTCTTATATTTGCTTCGGTCGCTGTGTCGACGGCGCTTGTGGAGTCGTCGAGAATTATTATTTTCGGTTTTTTCAGGAGCGCGCGGGCAATACAAAGTCTCTGTTTCTGACCGCCCGAAACGTTCGTTCCGCCCTGATCGAGAACGGTATCGTAACCGTCGGGGAAACTCTTAACAAATGCGTCCGCCTGTGCCGATTTTGCGGCGGATTCCATTTCTTCGTCAGTAGCCTCTCCGTCGCCCCAACGCAGGTTTTCGGCAATAGTACCCGAGAAAAGAACGTTCTTCTGCAAGACCATTCCGACGCCCTTACGCAGGTTTTCGATCGAATAATCTCTTACGTCAACGCCGTCGACCGTCACACTGCCCTCATCGGTATCGTAAAGCCGAGGAATAAGCGAAACAAGCGTCGTTTTCCCCGAACCCGTCGAGCCGATAATTCCGACGGTCTTTCCTGCGGGAATTTTAAGATTGATATTATCCAGAACTTTACCCTCACTGTTTTTATAATAACGGAAAGAAACGTTCCTGAATTCAACATCACCGTTTGTTACGACAGCATCTTTTTTCGCCGAATTTTCGTCGGTAATATCGACTTTTTCGTCCAGCACTTCCGAAATACGTCTGCCCGAAGCCATTGCCCTTGACGAAAAGACGAAAAGCATTGTAAGCATCATTATCGACATCAGAATCTGCGTTATGTAGTTCACGAGAGCGGTGAGGTCTCCGAGAGACATCGAACCGACGACAACGTCGTTTCCGCCGAACCACATTACCGCGATCGTCGCGGCATACATCATA
Organism: uncultured Eubacteriales bacterium; assembly: GCA_934486965.1. Taxonomy (GTDB): domain Bacteria; phylum Bacillota; class Clostridia; order Oscillospirales; family UBA644; genus Geddesella. The sequence continues at coordinate 2,065 of CAKSQP010000149.1, read as the reverse complement.
AACATCATTACGGGCTGAATGAAAATCATGACGTTCATTGCGGCAAGTCCCGATTTTTTAAGGTCGGAGTTCGACGCCCTGAATTTTTTATCTTCGTAATCTTCTCTTACGAAACTTTTGACGACTCTTACGTTAGTAATGTTTTCCTGAATGTTGGAATTGAGCCTGTCGATCTTTGTCTGCATACTTTGGAAAAGCGGGAAACCTTTCCTTATGCATAAGAAAAGAACAATGCCCATTATCGGGATTATTACCGCCAGAATAAGCGATATTTTCGGGCTTTTTATAATAGTCATTATAAGTGCGCCGATAAGCATTCCCGGAGCGCGCAGGCACATACGCAGAAGCATATTGACAAAATTCTGCAACTGCGTCACGTCGTTTGTAAGACGAGTAACGAGAGAGCCCGTGGAAAATTTATCGATGTTCGAAAAAGAAAATTTCTGAACCGAACTGAAAAGATCCTGCCGCAGGTCGGTCGCGAAATTCACCGACGCTTTAGCCCCGAAATAGGAGCCTCCGACACCGCCCGCAAGCATTAAAAGCGCGGTAACTATCATTAAGGCACAAATCATTATGACAAAACCGTAGGAATTTTTCATGATCCCGCCGTCTATCATTTTAGAGAAAAGGTCTGGAATAAAAATTTCGCCGAGGACCTCCACTATCATGCAAAGAGGTCCGACGAGGAAATACACCCAATACGGTTTGACGTATTTAAGCCATCTTTTCATATATCAAAATCCTTTCCGAGAAGTTCCGAAAGATTATCGGATATTCTCATAATGTAAGAGTTGAGAGTTTTCTGTTCTTTGTCGGAAAAGCCTTTAAGCGACTGTCTGTCGACTTCCGAAAAGACTTCCTTTCCGCGTTCGAGGACTTCAAGCCCCTCTTCCGTGATCACCGTTTTATTGAACCTGCCGTCCTCTTCGGAGGCCTCGCGTTTTATATAGCCTCCGTTTTCGAGTTTTTTTAACGACACGGCGACCGCCGCAGGGGAAATTTTAAGTATTTTCGCAATTTCCTTTTGAGAAATATCTCCGCACGACGCCAATACGCCCAAAAGATGATGCTGGCTTCCGTGAATAGGAATATCCGACATTCCGTTTTCGACGGCGTTGCGGTGTTTCCTTGCAACTACCATAAATTTCCACATGAGTTTATATTCGTCGAACTTTTTAATATCCATATACGCCTCCGAATAGTTAATGCGTTAATTATTATATTATTCTATTTCCCGTTTGTCAACAGATTTGTATTAAAAATTGCATTTTGTTCACCGTATTCCCACAAATAAAAGAAATATCGGCAAAAAACGCACATATATAAAACACTATTGAAAAAAGGATAAAATTGTGATATACTGTATATGTGTGATAATGCACCTCGGAGGAAACGATGGAAAAAGAATACGGAGCGATTGCCGTCTTAGGGTCTACCGGTTCTATCGGAACTCAGACGCTGGACGTAGCAAGACAGCTTAATATAAAGGTAGCGGCTCTGTCGGCAAACGAAAATATCGACCTTCTGGAAACTCAGATAAGAGAATTTCTGCCGGAAACAGCCGCGGTTTTCAATGAAAAACAGGCGGCGGAACTCAGACGCCGCGTTGCAGATACAAAAACAAAAATCGTCGGAGGGCTTTCGGGTCTTTGCGAAGTCGCAACGGCACAAAGCGCCGAAACGGTCGTTACCGCGGTTTCGGGAATGATAGGGCTTATTCCGACGGTCGACGCGATAAAAGCAAAAAAAAAGCTTGCTCTCGCAAACAAAGAAACGCTTGTCGTTGCAGGAGAAATCATAATGCCGCTCGCAAAGGAATACGGCGTTGAGATTCTTCCCGTAGACAGCGAACACAGTGCGATTTTCCAATGCCTTATGGCGACAAGGCGACAAGAAGACCTCGAAAAAGTCGTTCTTACCTGTTCGGGAGGACCTTTTTTCGGAAAAAAGCGCGAAGATCTTCTGCATATAACTCCCGACAAAGCGCTCGCCCACCCCACCTGGAAAATGGGCAGGAAAATTTCTATTGACAGTGCGACTTTGATGAACAAGGGGCTTGAAC
>CAKSQP010000148.1 GCA_934486965.1 uncultured Eubacteriales bacterium | reverse complement strand
ACTTGAATACGAACTTTCCGTTATCAATAAAATGGGATTCGTCGACTACTTCCTTATCGTCTGGGACTTTATAAAATTTGCAAAAGACCACGGTATTCCTATCGGACCGGGCAGAGGTTCGGGTGCGGGAAGCCTTGTCGCATACTGCATGAAAATTACGAATATCGAACCTTTTACATATCATCTGATTTTCGAAAGATTTCTTAACCCCGAAAGAATTTCAATGCCTGATTTCGACGTCGATATGTGCCCCGTAAGACGTCACGAAGTCTTTGAATACGTTCAGCAGAAATACGGAATAGAGAACGTTGCGAATATCGTTACTTTCGGAACTATGAAGGCGAAAAATGCCATCAGGGACGTTGCGAGAGTTCTTAACTATCCGTATACAGAAGCGAACAAACTTTCAAAGATGATACCCGATAAAATGACCATTGCCGAAGCCCTCGAAAAGGCGCCCGAACTGCGTGCTCTCTACGAATCCGATTCGAGAGTCCGTGAAATCATGGATATGTCCGAAAGCCTTGAGGGGTCTCCCCGTCATGCGTCGGTCCATGCCTGCGGTATCGTTATCGGCGAAAAACCGATATATAAATATGTCCCGCTTGCCGTAAACGACGGCACGGCGGTAACCCAGTTCAATATGAAAGTCGACGAAGAGATAGGCCTTGTAAAAATGGACTTTCTCGGACTTCGCAACCTTACCGTTATTGAAGACGCCTGCAAACTTATCAGAAAGAAAATCCCCGATTTCCAGATAGATAACGTTGATATCGGAGATCCCGAAGTCTATGAAATGCTTTCTCAGGGGCTCACGGACGGCGTATTTCAGCTTGAATCGGGCGGAATGAAACAGACCCTCATCTCCCTTAAACCGAGGACGATTGAAGATGTTATCGCTATTATCTCCCTTTACCGTCCGGGTCCTATGGACAGTATTCCGACCTACATTCAGAATAAAAACCACCCCGAAAACATAAAATACAAGCACCCGCTTCTTGAAAACAGTCTTAAAGTCACTTACGGCTGTATGGTCTATCAGGAGCAGGTCATGCAGATAGTCAGAGAACTTGCGGGATACTCATACGGACGTGCGGACATCGTGCGTAAAGCGATGGGTAAAAAAATGATGGACGTCATGACCCGTGAAAGAGAAATTTTCATTCACGGTAAAAAGGCTGACGACGGAACCGTCGAAATCCCCGGAGCGGTTGCAAACGGAGTTCCTGCGGAAGTTGCAAACGACATTTTCGACGAAATGATAAAATTCGCGGAATATGCGTTCAACAAATCGCACGCGGCGGCATACGCTTTCGTTACTTATTACACCGCATATCTGAAATGTCACTTCAAGCATGAATATATGGCGGCGCTTTTAACGAGCGTTATAGATAAAACCGATAAAATGGTGCCGTATATCGTTTCCGCACAGGAACAGGATATTGAGATACTTCCGCCGGACATCAACAAATCCGACATTGTCTTCAGCGTTGAAAATAACTGTATCCGTTTCGGACTTTTTGCGATAAAGAACGTCGGCCGCGCGGTCGTCGAAAATATAATAGAAGAAAGAAACAGGGCAGGGGAGTTCAAGAGTTTTTACGACTTCTGTCAGAGAATGATGACTTCCTACGACCTCGACTCGAGAACCGTCGAAAACCTTGTCAGAAGCGGTGCTTTCGATACTTTCGGATATAACCGCCGTCAACTTGAACTTGCGTTTGTTGAGATAAAAAAGAGCCTTTACAGTTATGTCAAAGAGCAAAAGCAGGGACAGGTATCGCTTTTCGACAGCGCGGAAGTTGAAGAACCCGACTACGAGTATCCCGATGTTGAAGAATACTCAAAGAAAGAAAAACTCAGTTACGAAAAGGAAGTTACCGGCATATACCTTTCCGACCACCCGATGAAAGAATATGTTCACATGGTCGAGGAGGGCGGTTACGCCACGGTTTCCGACATCAATAACGACAACGAAACATATAAGAATAACGCTCCCGTCACCATTATGGGAATTCTTTCGAAAGTGACGAAGAAACTGACCCGCAACGATACGATGATGGCTATTCTGCAACTTCAGGATCTCACGGGAAATATCGAAGTCCTGCTCTTTTCGAAAACTTACGACAGATATTCGTCAATGCTTGAAGAGGATAAGATCGTTCTCATTTCAGGTAAAATAAGCATAAAATCGGACTCTTTCGGCGACGAATCGGAAGAAGAGGAAACTCACGAGACTGCGTCGATTATATGTTCGGACATTCAGGAAATTACAAGCCCCGATATGAAAGTCGAAAAGATGCCCGAACGACGCTCTTATACGCCGAGAACTCAGACTCTTGTCGTCACCGTAACGGATAACGACTCCCCGAACCTTAACCGATGCATAAATATACTTACGCAGAATATAGGTCCGTCGCCTGTCGAATTCTGCTTTGTAGACAAAGGCAAGAGGGCAAGGTTCAGCGCAAATAACGTTCTTATAACGAATACTCTTTTATCGGAACTCCGCAACATTCTCGGAGATCTTAAGGTACAGGTGAAATAATGGTATCCGTAACAAAAAGATATGAAAACGGAAAATTTTCCTTTATACTCAGAGAAGACGAAAAAGAAAAATGCGAATGTTTCTTTTCTCCCATGACAGCGGAGATATCGGAAATTTCCGTTTATACGGATATTACAGACGAAGAAAAGAAAGCCGCCGTCCTTTCGGTACTCGGTTTTCTTGAAAATTCGGGCAAAACAGAAGCGTTTTACACGGGAGAAGGTTTTGAAGACCTTTTTGTTGCGCTCGGATTTTCAAAGAACGCGGAGGGTAAATACTCCGCGTCTCTTGTCGGCTATTTTTCCTGCAATTGCAACGGAAAGAAATAATACTTGCCCGTCGGACGACGGGCGCCTTTTTTTGTCTGAAATTTTAACATTCGGACGGTTTTGACTATTTACAAACAGGGAAAAAACTGTTATAATTAACACAATAAGTTATTGGAGGAATATTGGTTTTGAGTATTAAAAAAGTTGACGGGACCGTAATAAAGGAAACCCTGTATATTTCGGTCTGGGTCCTGATTCTCAGCGCGATAACGGAAGCGGTCTTTCTCATAATCGGACAGTGGTCGCTTTCCGTACTTTTCGGAAATCTGTTGAGCGCCTTCGCAGGGATACTCAATTTCTTTCTTATGGGGCTTACAATTCAGGCG
>CAKSQP010000147.1 GCA_934486965.1 uncultured Eubacteriales bacterium | reverse complement strand
GCTCCGATATGTCTGTAAAGTTCGGTCATGAAACTCTGGCAGAAAGCCATGATCTCTCTGTCGCTTTTTCCTTTCGGGTCAAAGTCGCTGCCGCCTTTGCCGCCGCCTATCGGAAGAGAGGTGAGAGAATTCTTGAATACCTGCTCAAAACCGAGGAATTTGATGATTCCGAGATTTACCGACGGGTGGAAACGGAGCCCTCCCTTGTAAGGACCTATCGCGCTGTTGAACTGAACGCGGTATCCGTTGTTTATATGAGCCTGACCCTTGTCGTCTACCCAGGGAACTCTGAAAAGGATCTGTCTTTCGGGGGTTGTGATTCTTTCAAGGAGTGCTTCTTTTCTGTAAAGCTCTTCATTTTCTTCGATAACGGGTCTCAAAGATTCGAGAACCTCTTTGACAGCCTGATGAAATTCGGGCTGCGCCGGATTTTTTTCGATCACATTCTGCAATACTTCGTCTACATAAGACATAATCAATATCTCCTTCGCATATAATATAGTATAGGCATGATTGTCGGTACGATACAGTATACCACGACATAAAAAGAGTGTCAACCGACTTTTTCACGCTAAAAAAAGAAAAAAAATCAAACAAACTGTGACAACGGAAAAAAGGTATTGACAACCCTAATGTTCGGTGATATAATAATCAAGCACTTAAGATTCCTGTCCAAAAACGGAACTCAGCAATATGCCGGAGTGGCGGAATAGGCAGACGCCCAGGACTTAAAATCCTGTGAAACGAAAGTTTCGTACCGGTTCGAACCCGGTGTCCGGCACCAGATTCGACCAAACCTTTTTAATATATATCGCGGGGTAGAGCAGTTGGTAGCTCGTCGGGCTCATAACCCGGAGGCCGTGTGGTTCAAGTCCCACCCCCGCTACCAAAAACCTTCTCGGACAATGTTCGGGAAGGTTTTACTTTTTCACTCTTCACTCTTCACTTTTCACTAAACCGGCCAGAAAGGTTTTTGGAAGTTATAAGTAATAATGAATAGTGAAGAAGTGATGTAGTCTTTCTCTCGTTGGTCAAAAAGCGATTTCAAGTAAAAAGTGTAAGGAGCGAAGCGGTATGGCAGAAAGTGCATTGATGGTGAAGTCAAAGGCTTTTGCGTTGGAGGTCATTCGCTCATGTCGGGCGCTGCGCGAAGCAAAATGCGAAGGTGCACTTATCAATCAGTTTTTGCGCTCCGGTACGAGCATCGGGGCAAATATCCGCGAGGCATTTTACGCACAGGGGAGAGCGGATTTCATCGCAAAACTGCATATTGCCTTAAAAGAATGTTCTGAGACAGAATACTGGCTTGAACTTATTATCGAAAGCGGGTATTGCAGAGACAGAACAATACTCGGCAAGTGCATCGAAATAAAAAGAATACTTATTTCATCACTTAATACGGCAAAGGAAAACAATCATGCATAACGGTGCGAGCCGGATATTTCGCACTATTATTTTGATATCTTTTTCGGTGCAACTTGCTATGAAAAAGCACTTAGCATTATGCTAAGTGCTTTTTTAATGAAGCGCACCTACGGTGCCATGAAAAATGAAGTCGCCTGCGGCTTATGAAGTGTGCCTGAAGACACATTGCGAAAATGCGCTCCGCTTCATACAGGCGGCAGACGGGTGTTTCGTATCGGTTTTATAGCCAATGTTTTATTTTTCATTAAAATAATTTGTAAATATACTATCATTTATTCAGAAAGTTGGCGGCGTTATGCGCAATGATAAGTTGTGAAAATCTTTCGGGAAAGAATGCCGGTAAACGAAGAGATGTTTTCTGCAAAAAGATTGTATCAGGTGTCTATTTCAAAATAGTATAAAATATCAGAATCAAAATCGTAAGCAGCAATAGAAAAATTAAAGGAAAATCTGTCAAGTATCTCGGAATAATCACTGCTGTCTTTTGATTCGCTGTGACGGTCTACAAATTTGTATACACCGTTTTCAATTGTCGGCCAGTGCGCTTCTTCGGCAAAGTTATATCCGTAAATCATTCCGTTCTTTGCTCCGCCGTACATAACAAGTCGCAAATTTCCGCGAAGAGGTAAGGCTGTCCAGTTTTTTACGATGTCTCTTGCCTTATCTGCATTTTGTGAGCAATCTAAAATAAGATAGTATGAACCGTCTCCGAGGAAACCGCCGTGTGTATCTGTTTCCTCTGAAATGATAAAATCGGACTTTTCAAAACCAAAACATTTGCTTAATGTGTCTTCCTCGGGTTCGCATGCCGAAAAGACGACACAAAGAAGCAGTATGAAAAAAATACCGATGCGTTTCATCTTGGATTCTCCTTTGAGGTATTGATGGCGGTGATTCCCCGTACAGATAATTCTTAGGTTTTTTCTTTCAATCAACTCTGATTTTGCTGACAATTCAAGTCGGGAATCCGTTTCACAGCACCCTTTCGGGCTATTGAAACTCGGCACTGACAGACGTTATGAACGAGCCGACTGATTGAAAAGAAAACAGTGCCCTTTTATGCTGCCGAACGTCTTGATGACTTTTACTTAAAAATCAGTTGATCAAGTCCCGAAACTTTGAGTGATACCGCTTTCCCTAAATTCATTATAGCATAAATCCGTTCGCTTTTCAAGTGAAATATTTCACGCCGTCTTCGACTCTCTGCGTCGAATGCTCCTCGGTCATTGCCGACCGCCGCACCTTGATTTTTTTCTTTCACCGCCCACGACGGTTGGAAAGGGGACTCGTCATTTGCCGAATGCCTCGGGGCAGATTATTCATTCTCAGTAAAGATAAAAAGACACCGAAAGGTGTCTTTGCGATCGCACAAATCAAGGCGAAGCCTTGTATGTAATCAATCCGAAGAATATATTTTATATAAAGATAACATACGCCTGACGGCGGTTACATACCCGCTTACGCGAGATGACATACCAATCCTTCGGATTGGATAAAAAAAGACAGCCTATCGGCTGTCTTTTCTGGCAGGGGCAGAAGGACTTCCCACTTGCGGTCCCCGGCATTTACCTTCGTCGAAAATCTCCTCGGTCTCTGCCGACCGCTACACCTTGACTTTTCTCCCTTCTCCCGCCCCCGGCGGCGGTCAAAAAGTCAAGCCCGGCACGCTCCGCGTGCCTCGGGTTCAGATTATTCTTTCTCAGTAAAGATAAAAAAGACACCGAAAGGTGTCTTTTTTATCTTGGCAGGGGCAGAAGGACTTGAACCCTCGGCACGCGGTTTTGGAGACCGCTGCTCTACCAACTGAGCTATACCC
>CAKSQP010000146.1 GCA_934486965.1 uncultured Eubacteriales bacterium | reverse complement strand
CAAAGCGTCGGCGGATCTCGACGGTGCGAAAATACTGCTTGTCGAAGATAATGACATAAACCTTGAGATCGCGGAATTTATTCTGAAAAAATGCGGCGCGGAAGTTATCTGCGCAAGAAACGGCAGAGAGGCTGTCAGACTGTTCGAAAACTCGTCCGACCGCGAATTCTCGGCAATCCTCATGGACATTTTGATGCCCGTAATGAACGGGCTTGACGCCGCAAAAGAAATAAGGGCTCTTCCCCGCCCCGACGCGCGGACTGTCCCTATTATTGCAATGAGCGCAAACGCTTTCACCGACGACATTGAACAAAGTCTGAAAGCGGGAATGAACGAACATCTGGTAAAACCGCTTGACGAGGCGTTGCTGACAAAAACACTGAACAGGTACATAAAATAAAAGGGACCGCGGTACAGTTGAAACTGTACCGCGGCCTTTTGTATATTATCAAGAGGGGAAAGGATTATTCAACAGAGAAGTGAGAAATTATTCAACAGAGTCTGTACGGTAAATGAAACGTACGTTTCCGTCGATGTCTTTGCTGTCGGAAGAGAAACTCGTATATTCTTTCGAGACATCGACCGTTGCTTTGAAACGGAGGACAAGGCCCGCGATATCGCCGTCGACCGCGTCGATAAGTTTCTGAACGCCCTCTTCGTTGAACTGTTTAAGTCCGTCGGCAAGGGTCATGGAACCGTCGCGGAGTTCGGTGATACCCGAAAGAAGAGCGGGGATACTCGATCTGAGAGTTGCTATTCCGTCGGCAAGCTGAACAGCGCCTGCGTTTACTTTTGCAGTACCGTCTTTAAGCGCCGCGGCACCCGAATTCAGTTTGTCGGCGCCCGCTGCCGCTGTCGAAACGCCTGCGGTATAATCGAGAAGACCCGTATAGAATTCGTTGTAACTGTCAAGTTGGGTCTTAAGGCTTTCGAGGCTTGCTCTGCCCGCTTTCGCTTTGGCAATGCCTTCTGCTATCTGTTCCTTTACGGCAGTTGTTTCAAGTTGTTCGTCGACTGTTTTCTTTATTACCGATTCATACTGCGCCTCGACGGTCTTTATACCCGTTTCGCTTGCCATATAAGCGTCGACGCCCGCGTTTATCTGAGCCTGAACGGCTTCGGGGATCATTCCTGAGGCGACTGCGGCATTGTAACTGTCAAGATCCATTCCGAGGTTTGTCTTAACGGCGTTTTCAAGAGCCGCTTTTCTTACGCCCGCTTCGACCTGAGGTCTGATGACGCTTTCCTGTTTTCTGACCTCGGCTTCGACTTTTGTTCTCGCCTCTTCTTTTGCCAGCGCCTCTATCTTCTCGTCGGAAAGACCCGCGATAACGCCCGTAAGTACGGTCGAATAGTTTTCGATAGTCAGGGTCGGGACGGTAAGGCCTGCGGCGGCAATCTGAGTATTTGCGGTTTCAAGAAGAGTTTCAAATACCTGTTTTGAACCTGCGTTGAGTTTATCGTTGTTCGAAGAAAGGGTATCAAGTCCGGATTTGAGTTCGCCGAGTCCGTTTTTGAGGTCGGAAGCGCCGCCGTCAAGACTTGCGGTTCCCGCTTTAAGTTCTTCGGAACCTTTTGCGAGAGCGTCTATTCCTGAGACAAGAGCGTCGGATTTTTCAAGAAGAGTGCAGAGTCCGCCGTAGAGTTTGGACGAACCGTCGATGAGTTTGGACATTGCGGAAGTGAGTTCGTCAAGTTTGCCGTTCACTTCGTCGACAAGATCGTCGCTGTCAACGTCTATTTTATTGAATACTTCGTTTGTCGCTATTGTTACTGTATTTGTAAGAGAGAAATTCTTTACGTTTGCGCTTATTTCGAAATAAGAGGGAATTTCAAGTTTGTCTTTGTCGATATTCAGGTTTTCCTGCATACCGGGGAGAGCGAAACCGACGACTGCGGTCCTGTCGCCGTCGTTTATTATCTTGCCGTTCGTCACTTCGATATCGGAGAATACCGAATTGTCAAGGAGCGTTCCGGTAAGCAAAACGAACGGAACATACATAACTTCGTCCTTGCCGTCAACCGTTACGGTTCTTGTCTGATTGTTCTTATAATCGAAACGGATAGTTACCTTTCCGCTCTTTCCTTTGAGTTCTTCGGGGGAAACGGTTTTTCCGTCGAGTTTATAGGATACGGCAAGCGTTACGGGAAGTTCTTTTTCAATATTTCCGCGATAATAGATATCGTTGCCCTCGGCGTCCCATACTCTCATATTTTCGCCGTTCATAACATAAGTTTCGTCGCCCTTGACGTTTTCGACGTCCTTGAGGTCGGACGGATCTTCAAGATTCTTTTCGCCGAGAGTGTTTTTTATCCAGTCGCTGACGATTATCTTCTTAACGTTTCCGTCGGCGCCGGCAAGGACGTAAACGGTCTCGTCTTTTTCAGTCTTCTTATTATCCGAAGTTTCGGTTTTTGCGGTCTCTTCGACTTCTTTTACCGCGTTTCCGTCGTTATTTGCGGCGACTGCGGCATAAACCGCGGCGCCCGACGCTCCGACAAGGAGAAGAACGCTTAAAACTATCGCAAGGGGTTTTGTGAAAAACTTTTTCATATATATTCAAGCCTCCGTATTTATCTTACTGTCTTTTTTGATTTTGCCCATACCCAGAGTAGTCTTGCGGACAAGTCCGTCGCAGAGACAAATCAGAGCCGGCAAAATAAAGATTACGCAGAGCATGCTTATCACGGCGCCTCTTGCCATAAGCATACACATTGAACTTATAATGTCGATATCGGAATAGACGGCAACTCCGAACGTTGCGGCAAAGAGTCCCATTCCGCTGACTATTATCGAAGGGATCGACGACGCAAGAGCGGTCTTTACGGATTCTTTCTTTGTCTTACCCGAAATTCTTTCGGCTTTGTATCTCGTCGTCATAAGAATTGCATAGTCGACCGTTGCGCCGAGTTGGATAGTGCTTATACAGATAGGCGCGATAAACGGCAGAGACTGACCGAGATAATGAGGAAGTCCGAGGTTTATAAATATTGCAAGTTCGATTACCGCAATGAGGATAAACGGAAGAGATATGCTCTTTTCAACGATCGCAATGATAACGAATATAGCGATTATTGAAACCGCATTTACGACCTGAAAGTCGTGATTCGTCGTTTCGATCATATCTTTCATACAGGGCGCTTCGCCTATTAACATTCCGCCCTCGTCGTATTTTTTAAGAATGGTGTTGAGTTCGTTTATCTGCGCGTTTACCTGATCGCTTGCGACTTTATATTCGGAGTTTATGAGCATAAGTTCCCATTTGTCGCTCTTTAATA
>CAKSQP010000145.1 GCA_934486965.1 uncultured Eubacteriales bacterium | reverse complement strand
CGACGGTACTTTTAACGTCGGCCATAGACTCACCTCTCAAATCGAATTTAGCATATTATAACATATTTTCCTGCCGAAATCAATCGTTTTTTCAAATATTTCACCGACAAAAAAAGAAGTCCGAGTCAATGCTCGGACTTCTTTTACAGATCTGTCTTACTGAACTGAGGACATTCTCTGACGAAATAGGAATCGACGATCAGACCTTCATCGGTCAGGTAATCGTACCTGTCTGCCGACCAGCCGTCAACGGGGATAAAACTTTTCATCCACAAACATGAAACGCGGCGGCATCTCCAGCACATCGACTCATTGAAATTTCGGTTCGAATCTCCCGATTTATTCTTTTTCATACAGCGTCCAAAAGCTCCAGTCTGAGCCCTGCCAACCTTCCGAGCAGACTTTTGCTTTTTTCCTTTTTAATATTGTAGCCGTTTATTCTGAAAACGTCCCTGTTTTTATACGGAGAAAGTTCTGCTTCCGTAACTCCGATAAAATCGGACATTTCCGAAAAACTGTAAAATTTTCTGATACCTCCGGCATAAATAAGTACCCAAACCATAACGATACCGTCCTTTCTCCGCTCTCAGCGCGTCGTCAGTGTGAAAACGGACACCTTTTTTCCGGAATAGTCGCAGATTCTTTTTCCGATGATCTTAACTTTTCCGTTGTGAACAAGTTCGTTCAGACGCGGCGCCGAAAAGTTTCTCTCGGTCGTAGGAATATATCCCTTATAATACATTCCCACCGACACCTCCTTTGCGGTCAGCCCGTCGGGATACTCTGCCAGCATTTCACAAACCTGCTTTTGTCTTTTTGCGAAATCTCTTTCGTAAGATTTCGGTTGCGTTGAAAAACTCATGATCAGTCTCCTTTCGACCTGAATCTTCATACGCCTTATATGTATTTTCCCGAAATTACCCTGAATAGCCTCCTTTCGCAATTTTTATTATTGACAATAATTGATATTTATGTTATAATTTCTCTACGTCACTACCCGCTTACAAATACATTATAACTAATTTTGCTAACTTTCGCAAGTGGGTCTGTGCTACTTTTAATTATTTCAGTAAAAATGAACAAATAATCAGATCAATATTTGTCGGTTTTTACCAAGAAGGAGAATTTTATGTTTTGGGATACGTTCCTTTCGCTCTGTGCCGACAAAAAGGTATCGCCGACAAGAGCCTGTAAAGATATGGGGCTTTCAAACGCAACAGCCGTTCATTGGAAAAAGGGAGCCGTACCGAACGACGGAACAGTTGCAAGAATCGCCAGATATTTTGAAGTCCCGCAATCGGTACTGACAGAAGAACGCAGTATCAATACCGTTTCCGAAAAGGAACAACTTTTTATAAAACTCTTCAACGACGCTCCGGAAGAAGACAGAGTTTATGTGATACAGGTTCTTCAAAAGCTTCACGATCTCCGAGAAGAAAGGAAATAGTTTTGTTCTTTTCTTCTTCGGAACATTCCGAAAACAGGGTTTTTGCCTGATTGGTCTTGTCCTTTTTATCCTGCATAATAAAAATCCTCCGGCATAAAAGCCATCGTTCAGGCAGAGAAAAAATCAAGCCCCAATGGCCCGATACGGATCGTTTTCACCGTGTCCCTGCCTATGCATTTCGCGATTACTTTCATTATATCACAAACAGTGAAATATCTCAAGGTTAAAAATCGACAAATATCAGTGTCGATTTTTGGATAATATGCACAAAAAGTCCTCCGATTTTGTCGGAGGACGTAATTTTAATGCAATTCAGACAGCATTATTATTCAAATAGTTTGTCGTCAAACTCGGCGACGGCAAGTCTGTGGAGAGCACGGGAACATGAAACATAGAAAAGACTGTCTTCACCGGAAAATTCTTTTCTTCTGTCCGCAACGATCACGGCGTCAAATTCAAGCCCTTTTACAAGATAGGACGGAATTATGACGTTCTGTCCGGGAGAGACGGAATCGTCCTCGCCTACCAGATATACTCTCGCCGTTTTTTTGAGTTTTTCGTAAAGTTTTTCGCAATCGGAAAAACTTCGGCAAATAATCGCGTTTGAAAGATGCTTTTCATTTTTGAAAGCGTCGAGGATCGCAGAAATATCTTCAACAGAAGTAATCTTTACAAAATCAACGGGACGTCCGCTTCTGTCAAGATATTTTATATCGCGGTTACCGTTGCATACGTCGATCGTTTTAAGGTAATCGTTTATCTCCTTGGTCGATCTGTATGACCTGTTGAGACGGTAATATTTGATCTGCTTTTTCGGGAAAAAGTCCGCAATACTTTCTATTCCGCACCCTTCGGAATTTGTTTTCTGGCTGACATCTCCGAGAATCGTAAATTTCGCGCCGGTAAAAATTTTAGAAAGCAATAAATACACGACAGCCGGATATTCCTGAGCCTCGTCAACGACTATCTGCGATATTTTATGATACGGTCTTATATCGCCGCGCAGATATTTGAGATATGCCATAGGGAAAATATCCTCGTAATTCATACGCTTTTCCGCAAAATTCGCCGCACATTCATCGTAACATTCCGGAATAAGTTTTTTAACTGCGGAAAGATATGTCTGCTTTATATTAACGTTTCCGAAGGCTCCGTTTATTGTATCGGTAACGGAAGAAACAATGCGTTTCCACTCTTTTTCTTTCTCGACCTGTTCCTCAAACTCGGTGAACTGTATACTTCCGCCGGCTTCATGCTGAAGATCGAAAAGCCATTTTTCAAGGTATTTGTCCTTATATTCGTTTTCAATATCCTGTAAAACAATGCTTAAGATCTTATTTTTACGCATTGACGGATTGTAATTTTTGAAAATGAGTTCGTAATATTTTCTGAATTCATCGGCGGAAAGAATCATATTTCCGTCGAAAACTATGTCGCAGTATTCGGTATTGTACTGTCCCTGCGAAAGAAAACTGTGTTCAAGTTCCCTGCAGAATTCAAGGCTTCCTTTTTTGTTTTCACCTGCAAGATATCCTTTTGAGAGATGCCTTTCCATACAGGCGGCGTACCCCTCTGCGGAAACATCGTCGAAAAACTGCGTGAAAAATTCGTAAAAGCCCTGTTGGGTGACTTTTTCTTCTCCGAGTTCGGGCAACACGTCGGCAATATACGAATTCCAGACATTGCTCGGAGAGAAAATGATAACATTCGACGATGAAAGCGTATCTCTGTTATGATAAAGAAGATATGCGATACGGTGGAGCGCTATGGACGTTTTTCCGCTTCCCGCAACCCCCTGAACAAGAAGGACATCGCAGTCATTTTCTCTGATTATGGTATTCTGCTCTTTCTGAATCGTCGAAACAATAGTCTTGAGTTTAAGGTCGGCACTCTTTCCGAGTTCGTCCTTTAAGATATCGTCTTC
>CAKSQP010000144.1 GCA_934486965.1 uncultured Eubacteriales bacterium | reverse complement strand
TTTACAGAAAGATAAAACGGGGAGACGAACTTATAAAAATCAACGGAAAACCCGTTAAGGATTTCCTTGATTATATGTTTTTCGAGTCGGAACTCAAAGACGAAAACGGCGACCCTGTTGCAAAAACTGCGACGCTTACCGTTCTGCGTAACGGAAAAGAACACAGTTTTACCGAAAAAGTCGAAGAGGGAGAATTTTTTCTCGAATTCGAAAACGACCTTATGGACGCTCAGAAAGCGTGTCATAACAAATGTATTTTCTGCTTTATCGACCAGATGCCGAAAAATATGAGAGAGACCCTTTACTATAAGGACGACGATTTCCGTCTTTCCCTTATTTACGGCAACTATATCACGATGACGAATCTGTCGGACGACGATATAGACCGTATCATAAGACTCCGCATTTCGCCCTTGAATCTCTCGGTCCATACCACAAACCCCGAACTTCGGGTAAAGATGATGGCGAATCCGCGTGCCGCAAAAATTAACGAAAATCTGCAAAAAATATTTGCCGCAGGGCTTAATATGCGCTGTCAGATAGTTCTCTGCAAGGGGATAAACGACGGCAAAGAACTTGACAGATCTCTTTCCGACCTGAAAAACTATTATCCGTCGGTTTCGAGCGTTTCGGTCGTTCCCGTCGGGCTTACGAAATTCAGGGAAGGTCTTTTTCCGCTTGAGCCTTTCGAAAAGGAAGATGCGAAAAAGGTTATCGGGCAGATAAATAAGGTCGGGGACGAATGTGAAAAAGAATTCGGCGTTCGGGTTTTCTATCCCGCAGACGAATTTTATCTCAAGGCGGAAATTCCTTTGCCCGATTATTCGTATTACGGCGATTTCGAGCAGATAGAAAACGGCGTCGGAATGACTGCGTCGTTTATCCACGATTTTGACGAGGCTCTTGCCGACTGCGAACCCGACGCGTCCCTCTGCGGAGAATTTACCGCCGTGACGGGCGTTCTTATTGAGGGCGTGATAAAAGACGCGTGCGAAAAATTAAAGGGAAAATTCCCGAACATAAACGTAAAAGTAAAAGCGATACGGAACGAGTTCTTCGGTGAGAAAATTACCGTTGCGGGACTTGTTACCGGTCAGGATATAATAAAGCAGCTGAAAGAAGAAAAGATAGGAGACGCTCTTCTCGTTCCCGACTCAATGCTTAGGGACGGAGAAGTCTTCCTTGACGATATAACCGTTTCGGATATGCAAAGGGAACTCGGTGTGAAAATAGACACCCTTTCCTGTTCGGGCGACGGTTTCCTTTACGATTTGATTTCTGCTGCGGAAAATAAGGCGAGGTGAAATTATGACGCCGATGGTAGCGGTCGTCGGACGCCCGAATGTCGGGAAGTCCACGCTTTTCAATAAAATAATAGGAAAACGCCTTTCGATAGTTGAAGATACGCCCGGTGTTACCCGCGACAGGATATACTATACGAGCGAATGGCGCGGCAGAAAGTTTACGCTTGTCGATACAGGAGGTATTGAACCCCGTACCGACGACGTGATTCTCGAACAGATGAGAAGGCAGGCACAAATCGCCATCGATAAAGCCGATGTCGTGGTCCTTGTCGTCGATGTTCAGACAGGTATGACCGACGCCGACCATGAAGTCGCGCAGATGCTTCTCAAAGCAAATAAAAAGATTGTTCTCTGCGTAAATAAGGTCGATATGCCGGGAGATACTCCGCCGGAGGTCTATGAATTCTATAACCTCGGTGTCGGCGACCCGTATCCCGTTTCTTCTGTTCACGGCCTCGGGATAGGAGAACTTCTTGACGCTATCTATGAAAATTTCGATGGAATAAGCGACGAAGAAGAAAACGACGACTGCATAAAAGTCGCGGTCGTAGGACGCCCGAATGCAGGAAAATCGTCTCTTGTAAACAATATTCTCGGCGAAAACCGACTTCTTGTTTCGGATATTCCGGGAACGACGAGAGATTCCGTCGACGCAATAAAAGAAAACGGTTTCGGCAAGTTTCTGTTTATTGATACAGCGGGTATCCGCAAGAAAAACAAGGTCTACGACAATATCGAAAGATACAGCGTCCTGCGTTCGTATATGTCGGTCGACCGTGCCGACGTCGTCCTTATAATGATAGACGCGACTCTCGGCGTTACCGAGCAGGATACCAAAATAGCGGGATATTCTCATGAGCAGGGCAAGGCGGCGATAATCGTCGTAAATAAATGGGACCTTGTCGATAAAGACGGGCACACCATGCAGAAGACCGAAGAAAAAATAAGAGAATCTCTCAAATATATGTCATATGCACCCGTCGTTTTTATTTCGGCAAAAACGGGTCAACGCGTCGATAAACTTTACCCGATGATAGTTTCTGTCGCCGCAGAACACTCACGCAGAATTTCAACGGGCGTGCTTAACGACGTACTTGCGGACGCTGTAATAAAGGTCCAGCCTCCCACCGACAAGGGCAAGAGACTGAAAGTGATGTATATGACGCAGGTTTCGGCAAAACCGCCGACTTTCGTCGTATTTGTCAACAGTATAGAACTTTTCCATTTTTCATATCAGCGTTATCTTGAAAATCAGATAAGGGAGACCTTCGGACTTGTCGGAACTCCGATAAGAATGATAGCAAGGGAGAAAAACAAAAAAGATCAGAGGGACGTTTGATGAAGATACTTTCCTTTCTTTTTACGGTTCTTTTCGGTTATATAATCGGCAGTGTAAATCTGTCGATACTTGTTACGAAATATATAGGTAAATTCGATATCCACACCCGCGGAAGCGGAAATGCGGGAGGGACGAACGTCGCGAGGACAATGGGCGCGAAATACGGAATTCCCGTAATTGTTCTTGAGATCGCAAAATGTTTTGCCGTCGGGCTTTTCTGTCGCTTCGTTTTTCCCTGCGACCCGTTTTCTATCGGAGTTATGGGCGAAATGATATCGGGATATGCCGCGGTCTTCGGCTGTCTTATAGGAAATATCTTTCCGCTTTTCCACGGATTTTCGGGCGGCGGAAAGGGAGTTACGGTCGCCGCAGGCGCTATATGCATTGCCGACTGGCGTATTTTCCTCTTCGTACTCGCGATTTTCCTTGTCGTTTTTCTTACGACAAGAATGGTCTCGGCAGGCTCGCTTACGGCGGCAATAGCAATTCCCATTTCGGTTGCGGTCGTTTACCATACATACGATTATTGGTATATTCTTTTTTCTATGACTTTGGCAGTTTCGCTTATCGTAATTTTCAGACACCGCAAAAATATAGTCCGAATCTTCAAGGGAGAAGAAAACAAATTTTCCTTTTCGAAGAAAAAACAATAGAATATTTTATCGCCTCTGCGTATTATATTGCAGAGGTGATTTTTTATGTTTACCGCAAAAGAAACGGTCTCCGACCTGCTTTATTACGATAAAAAACCCGTGCTTGAACTTTATATCGAATATCCGCAGATATCG
>CAKSQP010000143.1 GCA_934486965.1 uncultured Eubacteriales bacterium | reverse complement strand
GGTCCGAGGGCCTTATGACAGAGCGGCGCGCAATGATACCCGCCCCTCACGCAGATACCGTTTTCCGCAAGAAATTCGGTGACGTATTCCGAAGAAAAACCGTCGACATTGAACGCGATCAGCGGAACGCTGTTCTCGATATCGGTATAGACCTCGGTCCCGTCGGTTTTTGAAAGAAAGTCATACGCAAGGCGCTGAAGTTCCTTTTCTTTCCTTAAAATTTCTTCCCCGTTTTCGGAAATGAATTCTATTCCTTTCTTCAGTCCGACAACGGCGGCGGTGTTTAGGGTTCCGCATTCGAAACTTTCGGGAAAAACTTCTTCGGGCGAAAGGCTTAAGGAATCAGTCCCGTTTCCCCCGTAAAGCAACGGAAGAAGAACTTTTCTTCCCCGCTCGCTCTTTATTGCAACAAGTCCCGTCCCCTGCGGACCGTAAAGCCCTTTGTGCCCCGCAGAGCAGACGATATCTCCGAAAAAAGGAACTCCGTAGCCTGCGGTCTGGGAAGCGTCGGTTATAAGAAGACAATCTTTTTCTTTGCAGAATCGACTGATTTTTTGGGTATCGGCAATATTTCCCGTAACGTTTGAGGCGGCGGTACACACGACGACTTCAGGGGCTTTCCCGTGAAAATCGGGGGCGGAAAAAGAAAAATGATCTGTTTCTGCTCCGAACCCGCGCTTTACGGCGGCAAGCGGGCGCAAAACCGAATTATGCTCCGCGTCGGAACAAAGAAAAGAACGCGCGCCTCTTTTCGCCGCTGAAAAAATCGCAAGATTGAGAGCCTCCGTCGCGTTTTTTGTAAAGATTATCCCGTCCGCTTCCGTTTCGAAATATGCGGCGGCTGTTTCCCTTGCCTCATAGACTTTTTCGGCGGCTTCCTCCGAAAGAAAATGTCCGCTCCTGCCTGGATTTGCCCCGTTTTTCTTCATAAAAGAAGTCATTGACGAAATAACGCTTTTCGGTTTCGGAAACGATGAGGCGGCATTGTCGAGATATATCGTCCTATTCCTCATCGAAAACATACCCCGTGAGTTTTACTCCGTTTTCTTTCAGAAGAACAATCGCTTCCGCTTCGTTGTAATACGGGACTTTCACGCACCAGGAACAGGTATAGGCGTCGCCTTTGTTTTGCTTTGAGGTATAGACCTTTATCCCATTTGCCGCAAGAATTTTCTTCGCTTTCTGGGCGTAGGTTACAGACTTGACCATAATACATCTGTATTTCATATCAGTTCTCCGATACTTGTTTTACGGCAGTTCCAATACCATTATACGGTATTTTTCGGCGGCGGACACATTTATTTTTCCCCGCAAAAATAAATTTTGCGAAATTTATTCTAAATTATCGGAATTCTATTGAAATTTGATATATTATCCTTTATAATAATATAAAAGAATATTTTGGAGGTCGGAAATATAATGGACGAGCAGAAAAAATCGGTTTTAAGTACAATGGACGAATTCCAGCCGCTTGGAATAATCCCTCTCAAAGGCGCGGCGGAACTCGGGGAAAAGATCGACAGACATATTTTGGCATGGTATGAAAGAGAGAACCCCGAAGAACTCAAAGATTCAAAAAAGACCAGTTGGATAATCGAGGCACAGTGTCCGAGATTTTCCTCGGGCGACGCAAAAGCGGTTCTCCCCACAACGGTAAGAGGCACCGATCTTTACCTCATAATCGACGTAGGAAACTACAACTGTACTTATAAAATGTTCGGACAGACTGTTCCCATGTCTCCCGACGATCACTATTCCGACCTTAAAAGAGTTATTTCCGCAATCAGCGGTAAAGCCGAAAGACTCACGGTTATTATGCCTATTCTTTACGGCGGAAGACAGCACAAACGCAGTGCAAGAGAATCGCTTGACTGCGCGGTAGCACTTCAGGAACTTGAAAATATGGGCGTAAAGAATATCATCACGTTCGACGCGCACGACCCGAGAGTTCAGAACGCCTGCCCCCTTATGGGTATCGACAACGCAATGCCCACATATCAGGTTCTCAAAGCCCTTTTAAGAAACGTCCACGACCTCAAAATCGACAAAGACCACTTGATGGTCGTCAGCCCCGACGAAGGCGCAATGAACAGAAATATGTACTATTCTTCGGTTCTCGGCACCGACCTCGGTATGTTCTATAAACGCCGCGATTACTCGGTAATAATCAACGGAAGAAACCCGATAGTCGCTCACGAATATCTCGGTTCTTCGGTCAAAGACAAGGACGTTCTCGTTGCCGACGACATCATAGCGTCGGGCGACTCGATGCTCACCCTTGCAAAACACCTTAAAGAAGAGGGCGCCAAGAGAATATTCATGACCGCGACCTACGGACTTTTCACCGAGGGCGTCGACAGATTCCAGAAAGCATACGAAGACGGTCTTCTCGACGGTATCCTTACCACAAACCTCACCTACCGTTCGCCCGAACTTCTCAACGCTCCGTGGTATATCGAAGTCGATATGTCGAAATACATAGCATACTTCATTCTTGCGTTCCACCAGAACAAGTCGATAACACAACTTCTCGACCCGCATAAGAAAATACAGGATTTGCTTGACCGTTACAGAGCCGAGCACGAATAAGGATAAATTATGTATAAGTTTTTTGCACTTCTCGACCGTATGAAGTGGATAAACCGCTGGGGACTGATGAAAAACAGTTATGCCGAAAACCTGAAGGAACATTCCTTTCAGGTAGCGGTTATTTCACACGCCCTCTGCATTCTCTCAAACGAATATTTCGGAACGGACTATTCCCCCGAAAAGGCGGCGGAAATTGCCCTTTTCCACGATGTTTCCGAAATAATCACGGGAGATATGCCGACCCCCGTGAAATACGCAAACGAAGAACTGAAGACAAACTACAAAAATATCGAAGCGGCGGCGACGGAAAAGATAGTCGGACTTCTGCCCGAAGAAATACGGAAATATTATTCTTCTGTGACCGACGGCGAAAACGCCCCTGAATGGAAATATGTCAAAGCGGCGGATACGCTTTCAGCGTATATAAAATGCGTAAACGAAGTTTCGGTCGGCAACAAAGACTTTGAATCGGCAAAAAAGAACACCGAAGAGAAGTTGAAGAAAGCCGCGGAATCGCTTCCAGCCCTCGCATTATTCCTTAAAGATTACCTGCCCGCTTACGAAATGCCCATCGACGGTCTTTCGCTTAATTAACGATTTTGCACCCCTTACGGGGTGCATTTTTTATGTTATTTTGAAGGATTGAATTCCCGACGAATAGGGTGCTATCGAATAAAGCGGGTAAAAAACGTATATACTGCCGTCTTTAATGTAAAAATTCTTCGGGTCGTAATTTTTCTCGGCAAGAATTTCGGCGTCGGGGAAGAATATTTCGGGGTTTTCTCTTATCTGCCGCCGGACTTCGGCAACGACCTTATCCGCCGAACATTCTCTGCACACCTCCGAAAGGGTCACCC
>CAKSQP010000142.1 GCA_934486965.1 uncultured Eubacteriales bacterium | reverse complement strand
CCCGATAAGAGTGACGATCTCACCCTCGTTTACTTCAAAACTTATTCCCTTGAGCGCCTGAATGACGCCGTAGTAAACACGGAGGTCATGTACTTCGAGTAATGCCATATTGTTTCCTCCTTACTTTCCGATATATGCTTCGACAACCTGCGGATTGTTCAGCGCTTCAACAGTGTTGCCCTGCGCGATGACAGTTCCGAAATTGAGAACGGAAACTTCGTCGCAAAGACCGGAAACGAACTTCAGGTCGTGTTCTATGATCAGGATAGTCATATCGAACTTGTCTCTTATGAATTTTATGGTCTCCATAAGTTCGGCGGTCTCGTTCGGGTTCATACCCGCGGCAGGCTCGTCGAGAAGCAGAAGTTTCGGATCGGTCGCCAAGGCTCTTGTTATTTCAAGTTTGCGCTGTTTTCCGTAAGGAAGATTGCAGGCAAGGTTGTTTCTTTCATCTTCAAGATCGAAAACGCGGAGAAGTTCTTTCGCACGGTTTCTCATTGCGGTTTCAGTCTTAAAATGTTTCGGTAAACGAAGCATGCTTACAAAAGGATTGCATCTGAATTCGTCGTGATTGTGAAGACCGACCATGACGTTTCTTACAACGCTCATATTGTTGAAAAGGCGTAT
Organism: uncultured Eubacteriales bacterium; assembly: GCA_934486965.1. GTDB lineage: Bacteria > Bacillota > Clostridia > Oscillospirales > UBA644 > Geddesella. Next base: position 2,904 of record CAKSQP010000142.1, on the reverse strand, counting down.
ATTCTGAAAAGTACGTGCAATTCCCTTTTTGTTTATCTCCTGCTGGCTTTTACCCGTGAGGTCTTCGCCGTCGAGGAAAAATTTGCCGCAGGTCGGCTGGTAAACGCCCGTTATCATATTGAAAATGGTCGTTTTGCCCGCACCGTTAGGACCTATAAGTCCGTATATCTGATTTTTCTTGATATCAAGATTGATATGCTGAGCGGCTTTAAGTCCGCCGAAAGAGATTCCGAGGTCTTCGGTTCTGAGAATAGTATTGCTCATCAGTTCTGACCTCCTTTATCTTTTTTATCGGGAACATACGAGGTATCGGGAGTAAGGTCCGTAGAAAGGACCGCGTCCATATTTATCTTTGTAGGAACTCTGTCCCACATAGCCTCGTCGTCTTTTATGTCGGCGGGAGTCTTCTGTTTCTTTCCTCTGAAAAGAGATTTGAAGAAACCGAAGATCTTGTCTCTGACAGGAATAAACGCCGGAGCGTTATTGAACATTACCATTACGATAAGGATTATCGAATAGATAAGGTATTTGAGCGCCGCAAGGTCTCCGCCGAGAGAAGTAAGTTTTACGTTTACAAAAGTGAGGAGCGCCGCGGAAATAATAGAACCGCTGATATTGCCCATACCGCCGAGAACGACCATAACGAGAATTTCGATCGAATAGTTATAGTCGAAAGTCGTGTAAACGACAGGGCTTACGTTCGAGCCGTAAAGAACGCCCGCAACGCCCGCGAAGAATGCGGAAAGGACGAATATAAAGAGTTTGTAATAGGTAACGTTTATGCCCATCGCTTTTGCGGCGATCTCGTTGTCTCTTATTGCGGTAACGGCTCTTCCGTGCTTACTGCGAATAAAGTTCTGAACGATAAAGAGCATGATAAGGACGACGACGAACGCTATGATAAATACGGAAGCACCGTATTTCATATCGGTCGTTTTGAAGCCTTTTGCTCCGCCGAAGAACGGAAGATTTTTGACTATTGTACGGACGATCTCGCCGAACGCCAGAGTAACTATTGCAAGGTAGTCGCCCTTGAGACGAAGCGCGGGAAGCCCTATAATAAATCCGAAGACCGCGGCGGAAAGACCGCCGACGAGCATACCTATAATAAGAACAATAAGTTTGTTCTGAACGATCGGCAATATCTGCAAAGCGACATAACAGCCGATATTCGCGCCGACGCACATGAATCCTGCGTGACCGAGGCTGAGTTCGCCCAAAAATCCGACAACAAGGTTAAGGGATACGGCAAGAATAATGCTGTAACCTATCTGAATGAAAAGGCTCGTATCGGAACGGCTCAGATTACCCGTATAGAAAAGCGTCGCCGTTATGATGAGAAAAAGTCCGATTGCGATATAATTTATATAATACTTTAATTTGAATCCTTTTTTTGCTTTTCCCATCTTTACACCTTCTCTCTTCTCTTTTTGCCGAGAATACCGGTAGGCTTAACGAGGAGTATCAGAATAAGGATAGAGAACTCGATTGCCGTGGTATACGGAGCAAGAGCGGGAACGCTCAGAGAAAGTTTTTCGATTATTCCCATAAGGATACCGCCTATAACGGCACCGGGAACAGAACCTATGCCGCCTATAACGGAAGCGGTAAACGCCTTGATACCGGGCATGGAACCGAGAGTAGGTTCAACGGTCGGTATCTGCATAAGATAGAAAATACTTGCAAAGGTCGCAAGTCCCGAACCTATCGCAAAAGTAATGGAAATCGTCGAGTTGACGTTGATACCCATAAGTTTTGCGGCGGCTTTGTCTTCGGAGACCGCAAGCATCGCGCGTCCGGTTTTTGATTTATCGATAAACACGGTAAGTGCTATCATTATTATAACGGAGACGATAAGCGTAAGGATAGTGGACATATTGAGTTGAGCACTTCCGAAAGAAACGCTTCCCATGTCGACAATCGTTACGGATAGAGGTTTCGCTCCGAAGATAAGTTGAGCAATGCTCTGCAAAAAGTAGCTTACGCCTATTGCCGTTATAAGGACGGCAAGCGGGGACGCGCTCCTCAGTGGCTTATACGCGAGTTTTTCAATAAATACGCCGAGAGCCGTACATATAATTACTGCGATTATTATGCTGAGCCAGACATTGCCCATGGTCGCTATTCCGACGCAAAGAGTGTATGCGCCGACCATTATGATGTCGCCGTGAGCAAAGTTAAGCATTTTAGCGACGCCGTAAACCATGGTGTAGCCGAGTGCAATCAACGCGTATATGCTTCCGAGGCTTAAACCGTTTATTATTGTTCCTAACATGGTTTTATCCTCTCTTCCTGAAAAATTTTTATATAAAACAGTATAGGTCGAAGCCTGAAATATCTTCGACCTATACATGACGGTCATTTACAATGACTTAAATGTTATTTGGAAAGATCAACGATAACGGGAACTTTGTTCGGAGCGCCGTCTTCGTTCCAGGTCATGGTTCCGGTTGCACCTGTGTAAGTAAAGTCGGACGAAGTCATGGTCTTGTAAACGATATCTGCAAGATCTGCAGCCTTAATGTTTATATCTTTGACTTCAGCCTTGGTCATTGCGGAAGCAATAGCCTTTACGACGTCGTAAGCATCAGCCGCGAACTGGTCGGGATCGTGATTGTATTTTTCTCTGAAAGCCTTAACGAAGGACGAAACAGCCTCGTCGGTGCTGTTAATGTCAAACGGAGTGATGTATTTAACTACGTTGGGAATGCTGTTTGTCTTTACGGAATCAGCAACGCCGTCAAGTCCGTCGCAACCGAAAAGAACCGCATTGCAGCCGATCTTCTTTGCTTCCTGAGCGATAAGACCCGCTTCGGTGTAGTAGATCGGAAGGAAGATTACGTCGCAATCTTTAAGAGCGGAAACCTGGGTGGAGAAGTCTCTGTTGCTGTCGCTGTTGAACTT
>CAKSQP010000141.1 GCA_934486965.1 uncultured Eubacteriales bacterium | reverse complement strand
GTTTATCATGATCTGCGGTATCTCGGCGGGTATGTCGACTATCTTGTTTTCAACCTTATCGACGACGGATATTATGTTTGCTTCGGCGGTGTCGACGATTATTATATCAAAGGTAAGACCTTTTACGGGGAAAGACATTTCGATCATGACGGAATGATATGCGGATATGACAGGCGGGATAAAACGTTTACCGTTTATGCTTATGACGAAAATTGGCTCCTGAAAAGATTCAAAACTCCGCGGGACAGTTTTCGCAGAGCCGTAAAATCAATGCAGAGCCGTTGGAATCACGGTTATATTGAGGGCGTGAAACCGAAAAAGGAGACCGTCGAATTTTCTCCGAAGAGGGCGCTTGAAAACATACGGGAATATCTGGATTCGTCTCTCGAAAAATATCCCGCGAATACGGAAGCCCCCGCTTACGGCATCGTCGTTATGGATTATGCCGCAAAATATGTCGATAAACTCTTTTCCGAAAGTATCCCGTACGACCGTACCGACAGACGTTTTATGCGCGTGATATGGGAGCATAAAAGGGGAATGCAGGAGCGGATTGCTCTTATCGAAAAGGCTTTCGGTATGGATTCTTTCCTCTCTGACAAATATAACGAACTTGTCGAAAACGCAAACAGACTTCGCCTGCTTTTTGCCGCTCATTGTTTGAAGCGCAGGGATTCTCTTCTGCCGATAATAAAAGACGGTCTTTGCGAGATAAAAGCGGCTGAAAAACTTATCCTTGAAATTCTTTTATATCAGACCGACGGTAAAATATGAAAAAAATATGTATCCTTTGAATATCTGTTGAAATTTTTTGAGACAGGTGGTATAATTGTTTTATCAAAGGAGGTAAGATTTTATGGATAGTTTTCTGAAAAGAATAGATTTCAACGAAAAAAAAGGTTTTATATGTGATATGGACGGTGTCATCTATCACGGAAACCGTATCTTACCCGGAGTCGCGGAATTTATTAAGTGGCTTCATGATGAAAACAAAGAATATCTTTTCCTGACAAATAACAGCGGATATACTCCGAGGGAACTGAATCAGAAACTTGCCCGTATGGGGCTGGACGTTCCGGAGGAACATTTTTACACAAGCGCTCTTGCAACGGCAGCGTTTCTTAAGGAACAGGCTCCCGGCTGTTCGGTCTTTGCTATCGGCGAGGCTGGACTTCTCAACGCGCTTTACGACGCGGGAATTACAATGAACGACGTAAATCCCGACTATGTCGTCGTCGGCGAGGGTCGTTCCTACTCTCTTGATACTCTGACAAAAGCCACAAATCTCGTTATGGCGGGAGCAAAACTCATCGGCGCAAATTCCGACGTTTCGGGTCCTATTGAAGAGGGAATTGCGCCTGCATGCCGCGCGCTTATTGCCCCTGTCGAAATGGCGACTGGGAAACAGGCGTATTTCTGCGGAAAGCCGAATCCTCTGATGATGAGAACGGGACTCCGTCTGCTTCATTGCCATTCCGCCGAGGCTGTTATGGTCGGCGACCGTATGGATACCGACGTCATTTCGGGAATGGAAAGCGGTATGTCGACGGTTCTCGTCCTTTCGGGAGTTTCGACAAAAGAGACTCTGAAAACATACGCTTACCGCCCGACCGTAGTTCTTAACGGCGTCGGAGATATTGTGACCATGGCGACAAAAACAAAAAAATAACTTCGATAAAACGCCGATAGACCGATACGGTTTGTCGGCTGTTTTTCAAAATGACGGTTAGTGTGTACTCACCGAATTGACGGAGAAATATGATGAAACTTGAAAAATCAGACGAAGGCGTGATCGGGGAAATAGGTCGTGCTTTCGCGTATTACGATTACGGAGAGGAATCGGGACTTATTGACGCCTTCCCGAATAGAGACGCAGTCTCCGCCTTTAGCTGCGGATATGCGAGAATGGCACTGAAGAGCGGAATGCTGTATACTTCAGGCGAAAAAAACGAAGCATTTATCGCATACAAACTGTCGGGTGAAAAGGTCGGTCTTAAAGCAGGGGTTCTGTTTGCAAAAGCAGTTCTCGGCTCTATGAAACTCAAAGAACTTATCCGTTTTGCGGGAATTATGTCCAAAGGCGGTTCCGGACTCGGAAAAAGGCTTGATAAACAGCAAAAACCGTATATTTATGTCGGGCTTGTATGCGTGACCGAAAAGTTTCAGGGGTAGGGATATATGCGAAAGGTAATGGACCTTGCTTTTTCCGAGGGCAACAGACTCGGAATTCCCGTGATTCTTGATACCGACGCGAAATCGAAATGCGATAAATACATTCATCTCGGAATGGAACTTGCGGGGACGCGGAAATTCGGTGAGCACGGCGTCCTTTACGATCTTATAAAATATCCGGAAAAGGAGTGACTTAAATGAAATATGCGGGAATGCCCATGGGAATGTGGGCTTTGTTCTCAAAATCCTTCGAAAGACAACTGACCGAAGTCTTCGGCTACGGAGAAGACACGGCAAAAGAAATAACGCGGAAAGCAAAACCGAAATATAAGGAAATTATCGGCAGACTGCCCGAATTCGAAAAAGAAGACCGCTTTAAGATGAATATTGTCAACAGCGCGATGATCGCTTCTTTTATTCTGTTTATGCCCGAACGCCCCGATGTTGAAAGGCTGACGGAATACTATGCAAAGTCTATGATGACGAAACCCATGCGTTGGTTTTGCAGAAAGAGCGCGAAAAAGAAATATACCGTCAAAGATATTGAAAATATGAAAAAGACCGCAAAATTCAGGGCTGCCGACAGAAATCCGTATTCATGGAATATGGATTTTTACGAATATGCCGACGGCAGCGGATATGAGGCGCGTTTTACGAAGTGCGGAATCTGCGAACTGATGAAAGACCTCGGACTTTACGATCTTACACCCGCACTGTGTCATCTTGATTATACGATGAGCGAAGCGGGCGGCGGAACTGATTTTGTAAGGGAATTTACGCTGGCTTCGGGCGGCCCGTATTGCGATTGCGGCTATAAAAAGAAGTAAAAGAGGTATATATGTTTAACGATATAGGTATTTCCGGAAAACTTGATTTTCCTCGGATAAAAAAGCTGCTGTCCATCGGCATTTTTTCGTCTTTGCTGCATCTTGTCGGTGCTTTTATTCTGGGGTGGGGAAGTGAAAACGAAACGCTTACAGGCGCTCTTCGTCTGATCTCTGCATATACAGAAACTTCCGACGGCGGTATCTTTGCGGCATCTATCCTCGGACTTTTCGGAATGACCCTTGAAGGGCTTTCGATGTTCGGAATTTATCGGCTTATGGCTGAAACTTCACCGAAATACGCCCACAGTTACAGAAGCGGGATATTTGGTTATCTGATGTTCGGGGCCTGTGGCGTTCACGTCCCGTTATGTGCGGTTGCTTTTCTTGAAAAACACGGACTGTCAGCCGACATCGCTGAACTTTTCGCGTCCTATTTTATTTTGCCGTCGTTTGTTCTGTTTTTAATATTCTTTGCGGTTCTGCAAATTACGCAGATAAGGGCATTTTCTGGTGGAAAAACGCCCTGTCCGAGATACTGTGCCGTGTTTGTCCCTGTTTTGGGAACAGCGGTTGCGGCCCTTCCCAAA
>CAKSQP010000140.1 GCA_934486965.1 uncultured Eubacteriales bacterium | reverse complement strand
CCCCTGAGCTTGCCAAAGCCGCAAGGGCTACCCTTGAAAGACGTCTTTCACACGGCGGCGGACACACAGGCTGGTCAAGGGCATGGATAATAAACCACTGGGCAAGACTTTTTGACGGCGAAAAGGTATACGAAAACGTCATTGCACTGCTTTCAAACTCCACAAGCGAGAATATGTTCGATATGCACCCGCCTTTCCAGATAGACGGAAACTACGGCTTTACCGCGGCTGTCGCCGAAATGCTTTTGCAGAGCCACGAGGGCAAAATCGGCGAAAGAAAGATAACTCTTCTTCCCGCGTTGCCGCCGTCCTGGAAAAACGGAAAAGTCACGGGACTGCGCGCCAGAGGCGGCGTGACGGTCGATATTTCGTGGGCTGACGGTAAACTCAGAGAAGTGAAAGTCACCCCCGACCGCGACGGAAAAATAAACATCTCGGGCGTTTCGTCGTTTGACGGAAAAGCCGGACAGACTTATGTTTTTGAGGCGTGATATGAAAGAATATATTTTTGAAAAGGTTTCACGGTTTCCCGAAACCGAAAACGAATGGAAAAAATTTCCCGAAGCGAAAATCGACTGCTTTGATTTTTCGCCCGACGCCGTAAATCCGAATACTTCCGTAAGGGGAGCTTACAACGAAACGGGACTTGCTCTCCGCTTTGAAAGCGACGAAAAAAACGCTCTCGCCCGTTATCACGGAGTAAACGAAAAACCTTGGACCGACAGTTGCGTCGAGGTCTTTTTCAATCCCTGCCCCGAAAGAAGCGACAAATATTTCAATTTCGAACTTTCCGCGGGCGGCGGACTTCTAGTCGGCTACGGAAAGGACAGACACGAAAGGATCCGCTGTGATTTCACGCTTGATATTTTTGATATCAAAACCGAAATAACCGAAAACGGCTGGACGGCGACCCTTGTTATTCCGTTTGAGTTTGTGCTTCGCTACGCTCCCGAATTCGACGCCGTTTTTGCGGGAAACTTCCAGAAGTGCGGAGACGAGACCGCAAGCCCGCATTTCCCCGTCTGGAATAAGATTGAAAGCCCGTCTCCCGACTTCCACCGTCCCGAATGTTTCGGAAAATTCATTCTCGGCGGATATTGATTTTTCACCGTATATATGTTATTATAAGTTATATTATTTAAGGAGATTGCCGATGTTCGACAACGCAGAATACCTCGCGGCGGAAAAAAGAGCCGCCGAATTGCTTTCAAAAATGTCCCTTACCGAAAAGATAGGGCAGCTTTCCCAGTTCGGAACGTCAATTTATTCGGACGACCACAAGGCGTTCGAAGACCATTTCGAAGAGGGAAAAATAGGCTCGTACCTGACGATAAGAGACCGTAAAAGAATAAACGAAATTCAGAAAGAACTTGTCGAAAAGTCTCCGAATCATATCCCCGCTATCTTTGCCGACGACGTTATCCACGGCTATAAAACGACTTTCCCCATTCCGCTTGCGCAGTCCTGCGCGTGGGACGAAAAACTTGTCGAAGAAGGGTGCGCCGTCTCCGCAAAAGAAGCGTACAGGGACGGTATCCGCTGGACGTTTGCGCCGATGGTCGATATCGCAAGAGACCCGCGCTGGGGCAGAATCCTTGAGGGCTACGGCGAAGATACCTACCTTTGCCGCCGAATGGCGCGCGCCGCAGTGAGAGGCTATCAGGGCAAAGCGGGCGAAAAGGATAAACTCCTTGCCTGTATGAAACATTTTATCGCTTACGGTGCGGTCGTCGGAGGAAAAGACTATAACAGCGTCGATATGTCCGAAGAACAACTCCGCGACGTTTATCTGCCGCCTTTTGAAGACGGTATAGACGAAGGCGCGGCGACGGTAATGACCGCTTTTAACGACTTGAACGGCGTTCCGTCGACGGCAAACAAAAAAATGCTCACCGACGTCCTTCGCGGCGAAATGGGCTTTAAGGGCTTTGTCGTTTCGGACGACGGCGCGGTCGAGGACCTTGTCAACCACGGATACGCGGAAAACGACGGCGACGCGGGCAAAAAGGCGTTCAACGCAGGCACCGATATGCTGATGTCGGGCGACATCTATAATGATAACTTCCCCGAATTCGTTAAAAACGGAGAAATTTCCGAAGAAAAAATCAACAAATCGGTTCTCAGAATTTTAACTTTCAAATATCTTCTCGGTCTTATGGACGACTGGAAAGTCGACGAAAACGAAGATACTACGTTCTTCGCGCCCGAACATCTCGCAAAAGCAAAGGACGCCGCGGAAAAAACTTTCGTTCTTCTCGAAAACGACGGCGTTCTACCGATCAAAAACGCGGAAAAAATCGCTCTTGTCGGACCTATGGCGAGAAACAGACGCGACGTTATGGGACCGTGGGAATGTGTCGGCGAAGAGGAAAGGACCGTCACCGTCGAAGAAGGTCTTAAAAAGAAATTTTCTTCTTCCGAAATTATCTGTGCCGACGGCTGCGACTGCGAAACCGACGATATGTCGCATATAGCCGAGGCTGTAAAAGTCGCGGAAAATGCGGACGTTGTTATAATCGCCGCGGGACTTCGCCACGGGACCTGCGGAGAGGCGGCAAGTATGACAAGGCTCCGTCTGTCGCTGCCTCAGGAAAAACTTATCGACGAAATTTCAAAACTCGGAAAACCGACCGTTCTCCTTATTTTCGGCGGCAGACCGCTTGTCCTTACCGAATATAAGGATAGGGTAAACGCGATGATGATGGCGTGGTACCCCGGAACCGAAACGGGAAGTGCCGTTGCGACCGTGCTTTCGGGCGAAAAATCGCCGTCCGGAAGACTTACGGCGTCTTTTCCGGTTACCGAAGGTCAGATACCCGTAAACTATAACTTTTTCCCGACGGGACGCCCCGCAATAGGCGTTCAGCGGTTTGAAGCGAAATATAACGACTGCCCGATAGAACCTCTTTACACTTTCGGCTACGGAAAGACCTATACGGAATTCAGATATTCCGATATCTCCCTTTCCGAAACGAAAATAAAGGAGGACGGCAAAATCGACGTTACCTTAACTGTCGAAAACGTCGGAAATTACGACGCTTACGAGGTCGTTCAACTTTACATACGCGACCTTGTCGCCTCCCGCGTAAGACCCGTAAAGGAACTCAAAGGATTCTGTAAAGTTTTCGTTCCTGCGGGCAAAAAGGAAAAAGTGAAGATAACCCTTGAGGCAAAGGAACTTGCGTTCTGCAATTCCGATATGAAAAAGGTCGTCGAAAAGGGCAGATTCAAACTCTGGGTCGCAAAAAACGCGCTCGATAACACAAATGAATTCGATTTCGAAATAATATAAAAAGGAGAATTTGTCATGGGACTTATTAAAGCAGGAATAGGGGCTCTCGGCGGAACTCTTGCGGATCAGTGGAAGGAATTTTTCTACTGCGACGCGCTTCCGAACGACGTCCTTATGAAAAAGGGAGAAAAGAGAACGGGAAACCGCTCTTCCAATACAAAGGGAAGCGATAATATCATCACCAACGGTTCGGGCATTGCGGTTGCGGACGGTCAGTGCATGATAATCGTCGAACAGGGTAAAATCGTCGAAGTCTGCGCAGAACCCGGCGAATTTACATACGATACCTCTACCGAGCCGTCGATTTTTACGGGAAACCTCGGTCAGAGCATTCTTGACACTTTCAAGACGATAGG
>CAKSQP010000139.1 GCA_934486965.1 uncultured Eubacteriales bacterium | reverse complement strand
AAAACGGACAATCAGGCTTTGTTTTATAATATTGAACTTATCGACACGGCTATTGAGGAAGGAAAGCAGATACATTACGATTATAACAAATACGGAACAGATAAGAAACTCCATAAGTCTTCCCATCAATATGTGACCCCTTATTTGATGATCTTACATAATCAGCGTTATTACCTTATGGCATACAGTGAATATTGGGGCAATATGGTGTTCCATAGATTGGACCGAATCACCAATATGGCCGTGTCAGACAAAAAGGCCACACCGATCCGTAATGTACCGGGCTATGAAAACGGTATCAATTACAGGGAGTTGTCCTCTGCCATACCTTATATGTATACCGACAGACCGGAGTACATTGACTTTATCGCGGATGTCGGAATAATCGACCAGATCATCGACTGGTTCGGCAGCGATATCCGAATCGTAAAAACCGATGAAGAAAGTAAAGTCCGGATTAGCGTCAAGGCAAGCCCGAACGCCATGGTGCATTGGACGATGCAGTATATCGATCATATTGAAGTGGTTTCACCCGAGTCGCTCAGAGCACGGTTGAAAGAAACCCTTGAAAATGGGTTGAAGAAGTATGAATAAGGACGTGACGATGTAAACAATTCGGTGAGTGGATCCGAAATACGATTGAATTTCTCCGAAAAGCAGCCTGTGAAAAGGCGGTGTGCTTTCATTATGTCCCGAATTCGGTGCATAAGATTCATTATAATTATATTGTCTTAAAGTGAAGGAGCGTTTCGTCGAAATGGAATATGAGAAAGGATCAGAAGTGGATTTAGATACCGCCCTTTCGGAGGAACACATTCGAAAAAAAGAAAAGCGCTGTATCAGTATGAAAAAGCAAAAACAGCACAAACAGCGTCTGCTTTACGAATTATCGCATCGTGCAGGTTACAGGCCTTCTATATGGCGGGAGTGTAAGTGGGATCATGATCTCAAGAAATATATTTATACAGACAGGATCAAGCGGGGAAAAAGAAGCGACATACAAAAATGCCTGAAAAAGGCATCCTGCCGAAAGGTCAGACATCTTCAGCCGGATGCATTACCGCCCAAAGGTAATCATTATCGGAGAGTTTTTGATTATTGGTGGACATGGATTTGATGGGGAATATATAAATGAAAGATAAGAAAAATATTATTCTTGAAGATTTTAACGGAATTCTTTCAGAGGTATATGTACCCGAAAGAGATGAAAACGGAATACCAATACTTCCGAGAGATTTCGATGATGACGATGACTCAGATTGGGATTGGCTTGAATAATGAAAATTTTTGATATTTATTCGTACAGATTCAAATTTGAGGATTCTGATAAATCAAAAGTGCGATTTCTGTAAGGTCTCCCCGATTACCGATGTGAGTATTGAGACTGAGTTAAATCAGAATTAAAGGAATCCCGTCGCCTGTACGGCAAATAACAATTTAATATTTCCATATAGAGTGCGCGAGGGACAAGCCCGATGACCGTACAGCAACCTGCCGAATGAAAAGGTGCTAACGCTTGAACGATGGAGTTATTAAAGCACTCATTGTACCGATGGGTGTTTTTTATATGAAAGGAAAAACAGTATAATGGAACAGATGAAAAATCCGAATGAATATCGTGACGACGGGAAATTATTTATTAAAAAAATCAGGGGCTGTCATTGTAAGGAAAAACTCGATGAGGATTATCTTTTATCCTGCAAAATAATTCAGAGAGGAGAGCACCGGTACACCTGCAAAAAAGAATGTGATTGGATCAAAAGAGATGACAAAAAATTCTGGCTCTCCGCAGATGCAAAGGAATCGGTTGTTAAAGAAATTAACAGTTTTGATGCTTTTATCAATGACTTTATGAAGGGTGAATTTCACGAAATAAAATGCGAAGATGAGGTACTGTCAATTTTTTATCGTAAGTCAGGCGGAGAATATGACTTTATAGTGAAATATAAAAGTGAATATTGGGGCGGCATCAAGACAGAAATTTTTCCGAATACAAATATCTTATACTTTTTGCATTATTTGGAATATCGGTGCGATATTTGCGAGTCCAAAAGCAGACAAGTGATAAAAAACATCGATGAAACAAACCTTTCCGAACATCCGCTTGTTATTTCGGCTGAAAAGAATAATGATATTGAACTTGAATATGAAGTCAAACTCTACTATCGGCTCCTGAACTCGGAAGATTGTTCAATACTCGGGGAAAAACTCGGAATTCAGATCCTTCCGCCTTTACCTGATGAATTTGATAAAGGATATGCGGTGGATGCCGATACCTTAACGGATGAATCAAAGAAAGTTTTAAGGCAATCGGGCTATAGATTTATGCATGTGCCGTATTTTTCAATGTACGGAAAAACACATCAAAAATACACAATAAACCCTCATGAAAAATCCCTGATCGACTCTGCGGGGATCGATAGTGAAGCGATTTCTTTTGATGATTTCCTGAAGTTATTTGAAAACGACAACCGTGAAAACAGGAACAGGTGATAATTTCAGCCATAAACTTGAATGGGCGCATCTTGACAGAAGCGTTACGGCAGGGAATCTCTTTAATTATTATCCCGGAGGCCGTGTTGAAATCAAAAACGTAAAAGCAATAGTCTTATACTCAATAAAGAATGTATCGTCAGCAAGATTATTGATAAGTTACTGAAGAACTGATCGGTTACCTATGTATTTAACGGAGGACTTTTATATGATTGATTTTGAAGATTTCGGCATAAAGCCGCTTTCGGGATTACACATTGAACTGCGCAGCATGACCGATACTGACTGGAGCAATTATGTGTTGCACGTTGTTAACGCGGGTGAGTTTTTTATTCAATACGGTCAGGAGCCGACAGAAGAATTGCTCGAATGTATTAACACGATGACTCTGGGGGTGATTTATTATGCTGTATATCTGAAACAGGAGAATGTTATGGTCGGATATGTCGGAGTCGCACCGGAAACGGGCAATTTGGAATTTTATATTTTTAAGGAATTCAGAAAAATCGGTATCGGAACCGATGCCGTTAATTTGCTGATCGGGTTATGGTTTTCCGGTCGGATTACAGGAAACAGAGAGACGGAAATTGAGGCAGAAACACTTTCCCAAAATACCGCAGCCGTTCGGCTGCTTGAAAAACTCGGATTTCAAAAAGACGCTGTCGGCATCAGGGTGACACTTTCGGAAAAAGGTACGAACCGTAACGCAATCAGTCTATACTCATACAGTAAAAGGAGTGATGTTATCGATAAAACGTAATGTACCAAATAGCGTACATTACATTTGGTATAATCCTATCGCAAAAGAAAAACGCAAAACGAACGGAGGACTAATATGAACGCATTTGACAAGGTGATCGGCTATGAGACTATAAAGAGTGAACTGTTGCAGATCTGCGATATGCTCCACAACAGAAAGGTTTACGAGGACTTGGGCGCAAAACTGCCTCAGGGGATTTTGCTGTACGGCGATCCGGGACTCGGCAAGACCCTTATTGCAAAATGCTTTATGGAAGAAAGCGGTCTTAAATCTTATGTTGTCAGGAGAAATAAGGGTAATGACGACTTTATAGGCGATATTACGTCTACTTTCCAAAAGGCGAAGGAAAGCGCACCCTGCATGTGACGCCTATGGAGCTGCAAACGGGCGAAGCGTTTTTGTGGCCCAATGTGCAAT
>CAKSQP010000138.1 GCA_934486965.1 uncultured Eubacteriales bacterium | reverse complement strand
AATATAGATGCCCGCATTTATTTCCGTCGTAAAGACTCTCGACCAATCGGGTTTTTCAACAAATTCGCAGACCCTGTTTTTTTCGTCGGTTATCACGGTTCCGTATTCCGTGGGGTCGTCTCTTTCGGTAAGGATAACGGTCGCAGTCCCGTTTTTTTCTTTATGGAAATTCACGGCGTCCGCGATATCGAGATCGCAAAGGCAGTCGCCGCTCATAACGATAAAATCGCCGTCGAAAAAGTCTCTTGCCGCGCCTACCGACCCTGCCGTTCCGAGGGGCTTTTCTTCGTTAAAAAACGTGAAAGAAATATTCGGGAAGCGGTTTTTAAGACATTCTTTTATTTTTTCGCCCATAAACATCGTCGTGACTGCGATCTCCGTCACCCCGTATTTCATAAGCAGTTCCGCCGCGCGCACGATACATTCTTTCCCTGCCAAAGGGACGAGAGGTTTAGGCAGAGAGTCTGTTATCGGGCGGAGCCTTACACCCTTTCCGCCCGCGGTTATAACGGCTTTCAATTCTGACATAAAAAAACTCTCCTGATAAAAAAAATAAGTCTGATTTTCTCAGACTTATTATTTCCCTTTTAAGGCAGAGTATTCCGTTTTTTCTATGAAAGAATATTTTCGATAAGTTTCTCGGCGTTTGCGAATTCCGCTTTTTTCTGATCGGACATCTGCGCAAGAGTTCCGTTAAAGACGCGCAGACCTATATAAATGGGAATATCTTCTTCTCCCCTGCCGATCTTTTCGCCGAGCCTGTCGTTCAGCAATACGGCTTTTCCGTCATAATAAAGAGGCAGTGAAGTGATTGAGGACAGATCTTCGAGAGCGTCCGCCTCCGAAAGAAAGTCCATACCGACGGTATCTCCGAGCAGTATCATACATTCGCCCGTCCGCAGAGCCGTCAGTATCTGTTCTTTATGTTTCTGAATTTCGGTCGCGGTCTCCCTGTTCCCCTCGATATTTATATAATTTATCGAAACAGTCACTTTTCCGTCGCCGTTAAGGTCCTCGCCGATGCTTTCAAGATACCGTTTCAGATACTCGGAATCTTCTTCGTAGATATAGGTTTTGCCGTCGCCGCCGTCTCCGAGATAATCGCCGTTTTCCCTTGTTATGACAGGGTTCTGCAGAACGCATATCAATTCATAATCGTATTTCTCTTTCATGACAAGAGACGTCGAAAGATAGATAAGAACGGCGACCGCGACAACGGCGATTATGACATGATACTTATGGTAATACCAGAAATTCGCAAGTTTATCCGAAAAAGTCGCGTTCGGGTCTTTATATTTATCGGCTTCTCTGACCCATTTTTTTTCTTCTGACAAAATATGCCTCCGTAGATCACTTATCCGAAAGTTTTTTCTTTATATCCGAACTTGAAATTCCTCTCGTATGCGGCAGATACTCTACTGCAGCGCCGAGTTTTCCGAGTTTCTCCTCAATATCATTATACAATTCGGTCCCCTTCCAGTCGTCCCCGTGAAAAAGCACGTCAAAATGCAGAGTATCCCATACTTTTGTCTTGTCCAGCGATGTCTGAGGAATGACCTCGTCGACATATTTTATTGCCTGAACAACAGCCATTCTCTCTTCAAACGGAACGTACGGAAGTTTATGCTTATATTCTTTTACCAGTTCGTCGGTACTGACCCCGACAACAAGATATTCGCACTGTTCTTTTGCTTTACGAAGGACGTTCAGATGCCCTACATGAAACAGATCAAACACTCCGGTAGTATAGCCGACCTTATATTTTTTCATAATTAGCCTTTCCGAGTATCAAAACTTATTTTGAGAGGTTTGTGCGTTATCCTTTTTTCTTCCGGCGGAAGTTCGGTATAATTCTTACCGAAGATCCGAGTAAGTATATATTCGTAATCTTTCGGCGCAAAATAACTGTTTTTCTCGAATTTGACAAGACCTGCCGGTTCATATACGCTTTTCGGCATCGTCTGTTTGACAGGATCGTAGTTACTGCCGTAATTCGCGTAAAAAGTCCCGCCCCTGCCATTGTTTTTGCTCATCAACCCGATCTGCAACTTCTGAAGCCTTTCAATGGAAAACGGAAAGGAGATAAAAACGGCAATTTTTTTGATAATATCGCTTTTCCGTATCCCCTTTTTGCTTAATATCAGAACATTTATGCCCTTGATTATTTTTGTGCGGATCTTTTTCCCGAAAGATGTTTCTGAAAATTCCTCGTCAAGAGGAAATACATCAACAAAAATCCCCTTCGGGACATCAAGCCCCGCAAGGTTTTCTTCATCGAAAAGAGTATATTTTTTTCTGATCTTTGAGAAAGGAAGCCAATATTCCTTATCGGTTTTTATACTGTGAAGATAAAAGTTTTCGTTTAATTCCGTTTCACAAATATCAAGAAATCTGTCATAATCGGCCCGCGGCATCGCAATATCAAGGTCGTCGTCCCACGGAATAAAGCCTTTATGCCTTATTGCCCCGAGGAGCGTTCCTCCTACGAGAAAATACGAAAGACC
This sequence comes from uncultured Eubacteriales bacterium, assembly GCA_934486965.1. Lineage (GTDB taxonomy): Bacteria > Bacillota > Clostridia > Oscillospirales > UBA644 > Geddesella. Next base: position 1,188 of record CAKSQP010000138.1, on the reverse strand, counting down.
GTTTTCGGAGCATATCCTATGTATTTCATTGAGAATTTCCAATTCGGTAAGTTGCAGTTCCCTTAAATATTCCATGATACTACTCCTTTCCGAAAATCACTGACTATTGTATTATAGTATATTTCACACAAATTTGCAATACTTTTCATGAAAAAAGTCCGAATCTGCCGAAAATCAAAAGCCCCACGGCAGATATGCGGCGGCGATCGCAAGAACGACCGACGGAAGAATATTCGCGACGCTCACCTTTTTGCCCCACACAAGATTTAAGCCTATGCAGAAAATCAAAACCGAGCCGACAAAGGAAACATACGCGACAGCGGTATCGGTCATGACGGGAGACATTAGTCTTGCAAGCAGGGTCATTATCCCCTCAAAAACAAAAACGGGAATTGCCGAAAATATCGTGCCTTTTCCCATAGACGACGCCATTACCGCGATTATTATAAAGTCAAGGACCGATTTTACGGCAAGAGTCGAAAAGTTGCCCGAAAGTCCGTCCTGAATTGCCCCGACGATAGCCATTGCCCCTATCGAAACGGTAAGGGACGCCGTCACAAAAGCGTTTACAAAGCCTCCGTCCCTGCTGTTTCCGGTTCTCTTTTTGAGCCATTCTCCGAAACGCTCAAAACCTCTCTCAATTCCGATAAGTTCGCCTATTACCGTTCCCAAAGCGAGACACAGCACGAGAAGCATCGACTTTCCGCTGACAATTTTGCTGCCGTCAAGAGAAAGCATTCCCTCCATTGCTCCCGCGATTCCGATAAAAAGCACGCTTATTCCGCAGGCTTTATTCAAGGCGTCCTGCTGGCTTTCCTTGAAAAATTTTCCGAAGAAAACACCTAAAAGTCCGCCGATAACAATACTTACGCTGTTTATCAGTGTTCCGAGTCCTATCATTTTCCAAATCCTCTTTATATTAAAACTACAACAAGTGCAACATACATTTGCGACAAAATTCGAAACAATCTAATCAAAATTACCGACGGAACAGCCTTTGCTTTCATAATATGAGAACATTTCGGGCAGTTTCTTTTTATCGTAACTTGTAACACAATCGGAAAATACATGAACCTTATATCCGCTTTTTGTCATATTGAAACAGGTAGACTTAACGCACGCCGCGGCGTCCGCGCCCGCAATAAAGAATTCCGTAATACCGTGTTCCCGAATGAACGCGGAGAATTC
>CAKSQP010000137.1 GCA_934486965.1 uncultured Eubacteriales bacterium | reverse complement strand
CTCCAGACGGGAGATATAATCCTTGAGGGGTCGGGAAAAGAACTTCTCGAAAACGAACAGGTCAAAGAGGCATATCTCGGAAAACACAAATAATATTTTAAGAATTCCGCAGTTTCGGCTGCGGAATTTTTATATATCCGTTTTTTAACGAAAAAAGTTTTACAAATTCGGCTTTTCTATTGATTTTATATGTATATTACTGTATAATACATACTGTATGACTGCTTTATCGCCTTGAAAAAGGAGGAAAACATTTTGAGAAATATACCGAAAAGATTTTTCGCTTTCTTTATCGCGTTCATTATTGTCTTCGGCGGCTTTATGCAATTTCTGCCGACGGTCATGAGAGCGGAAGAAACAAAAAATTTCTCTCAGTCTGCATATAATTTCGAATATCAGAATCTGCTTCTCGACGTCGGAGACGGAACGACTACGCTTTTGCCGAGAGACAGCGATTATAATACCGTAACGGGAAGGAACGGCGGCAAAGCCTCCTCTTCCGGCGCGAAACTCGACCCTGTGCTTTTTGCGGGTAAAAGCGACCTTACTCTTTCGTTCTGGGTTTCTCTTTCGTCAGGAAGTTCCGATTCCGTCCCGTATTCCAACGCAAAGAAACTGATAGAAACTCTTCAGGAACAGGTTTCTTCCATGTCCTCCGCGTACACTTCCGTTTCGGTTGAAAGGCTTCTGAAAGCAATCGGGGACCTTCAGCAATCGCTTGACAGCGGCTCTTCTCCCGCAACAGTGGTCAAAGGTATCGAAAGCGTTGTGTCCGCGAAAAATTCACTTGTGAAAATATATACCGTTTCCGAGGCGGCGTCTGTTCTTTCGGACGCAGAAAAAATAAATGAAAACGAATATACCGAAAGTTCGTTTTCTGCGTTCGCGGCGGCACGTTCGTCTCTTTCCGCCGCCGTATCTTCGGGTTCTTCGTCTGTTTCGGATAATGTCGCAAATCTCCTTGAAAAACAGGAATCTCTCGAATATAAAGATTATAAAAAGCAGGCGGAACACGAACTTGAAAAGTTCAAAAAACGTTTTTCCGACCTTGACGGAGAAATCTATACGAAAGACTCTTATTCCGCATTATCTTCCGCAATTTCGGACCTTGCGTCTTCGCTTTCTTCGTCGGACGACGTTCTCCGTTCAAAAGTCTCCGCAGTCTCTGCCGCTTTTTCGGGACTTAAGGCAACTGCGGGTTCGGCAAATGAGATTTTTTACGCAGTCGGAAATTCGGATAAGAATTATATAAAAATATCACGGTCGGGTTCGGATATTACCGTATCTCTTCATTTTGGAGGCTCTGCCGAAACAGTTTCCCATTCGGTAAAGTCTGCTTCCGGATTTACAATGATAACGCTTACCGCAAAAGCGTCCTCCGGCAAAACCGCCGTTTCTCTTTACATAAACGGTTCGGAAGTCGAGAAAAAGACGGTTTCGGGAGATCTCGCATCGTTTGAGGCGTCTTCCGCGGAATTCCCGTCTTCGGTCACCGTCGACGATATTTACGTTGCGTCCAAAGTTCTGACGTCTTCCGAGGTAAAAAATCTTTTTGAAAAATCAATTGAAGATTTCTTAAAACTTATGGATCCGAACTGGGTAAAACCTTCGGACAGAATAAACGTAAATCCCGTCGAAAACTTCAAGTGGTCGGCATATACTTTCAATAACGGGTTCAAGATAGATTCCGACCTCAACGGTGTTGCGGCTTGTTCCTATAACGCTATAAAACTCGCTCCGATAGACACGACCGATTACGGCGGCAAATACGGTATGGGACTCGTCCGCCGAAACGGTATCTATCCGACTTATTATATGTCGCTCGGAAGAGGTCTTCTTTCTTCGGCGTCCTCCTTTACCGTCGCAGGATTTGTTTCGAATGTCGGCGGTGCGGGGACTTCCGCAAACTTCTTTGAATTTTCGGGCAAAAACGGAAAACTCGTCTTTTCGCCTTTTTCTTCCGGCGGGGGATTTTTCGAATACACGTCTTCGGGCGGGCAGACTAAACGCGAAAGTTTTTCATCTTCCGATATCAATTCAAAATGGGTGCATTTTGCTCTGACGTTTGCGTCGGACGGCAACGTGATCGCTTACGTCAACGGAAAATCTGTCGCTTCTTTCTCTACGGGTATAAGCCTTTCGACTCTGTCTCTGAATTCGTTTAAGATAATTTCGGGAATCACTTCGGGAGAAGCCGCACGGCTGATAATCGACGATATTTATGTTTCGTCGAAAGTTATGAGCGACAGTGATATCCGCAAAATGTCATATTACGGAGTTGAGCGCTTTGTCGGAGAAGTTCTTCCCGACCCTGATACAGGCGAAATCGACTCGGATAATAAAGACATTAACCTTGACGCCGACGAGACCGACGAACTCGAAGATTCATATTCAGATACCGCCGCGATAAACGGATACATAGGAACGACATTTGACGACGCTTCGTTTATGGGTGAAGATTATAACGGCGCGGTTTCTGCAACGATAAGAAACGCGAGCCTTGTTCAGGGACAGTATAAATACGGACTGAATCTCAACGGAAAGACCGCTTATGTCAGATACCCGAAAGATATTCTTAATTCGGTTTCCGAACTTACCGTAAGTATTGCATACAACTGGACAACGCCGTCTTCAATAAACGAACGGAATCAGAAACTGTTTGCGTTTGCAAATAAGAGCAGTTCCGTCTCCGATCCGAAATCGTATATTTATCTTGATATGGGCAACGGCACGGACGGAATGAAACTTTGTCTTTCCGACGGAAACGAAACTGCGGATATCCCGATAAAAGTGAATGCTGTTTCGGAATGGAAAAGGCTTACCGTTACCATAAAAAACGGACATGTTAAGGTCTATTCGGATAAGGACCTTGTCGCGGAAAAGAAGACGGGAATCGATCTTACGGCGATAGCCCCGAACTTCAACTACGTCGGTAAAAGTTGCTATAAAGGAGATCCTCTTTTCTGCGGAGTCGTCGACGAAATCTATATTTCCGATAAGGAAATTTCGGAAAAAGAAATAGAAAATCTCATGAGCGGAATCGCTCCGTCCGCAGAGGAAGAAAAGAACAAAGACGCGTCTTCGGGCGACGTCTGGGACGGAATAATCATCGGCACCGTTATTTTTATGGGACTTCTTTTCGCAGGATTTATCGGATTTATAGTCTATACTTTGTTTTTCAAAAAATAATTTACATAAATTAAAGGAGAGCGAATACGAAATGACACTTATGCAGCAGGAAATTTTCGAGCAGCCCGAGGTTTTCAAGAGATGTCTCGAATATAACAGGGAAACGCTTGCGACCCTCGTCAAAACACTTAAAGAAAAGGAAATTACCAACGTTTATATCGCAGCAAGAGGAACCTCCGACCATGCGGGTACTTACGGTAAATATCTTATTGAGTCTATGGTCGGTATCCCCGCGGGACTTGCGGCTCCTTCCGCAATCACCGTTTACGGCGGCAAAATAAACTTCAAAAATATGCTTGTTATCGGAATTTCCCAGTCGGGAGCGGCGGCAGATGTTCTTGAGGTAATGAAACAGGCAAAGGCTACGGGCGCCGTTACTCTTACGATCACAAATACTCTTGAATCTCCCTTGGCTTCCGCTGCGGATTTCCACCTTTACTGCAACGCAGGTCTTGAAAAATCAGTTGCGGCGACCAAGACTTTCGGCTCTCAACTTTACATACTCGCAAACCTTGTCGCTATG
>CAKSQP010000136.1 GCA_934486965.1 uncultured Eubacteriales bacterium | reverse complement strand
CACATATCAAACGACGACGAAATAATATTTTTGGATTAAAGGAGAACTGTCATGAAAGAAGAATACAAAGAAATCAACGCCAAAATGGAGAAAACATTAACGGCTCTCGACAATGAGTTCAAATCTATCAGAGCAGGCAGAGCTTCCGCCGCCGTTCTCGACAGGATATTTGTCGATTATTACGGAGCCCAGACTCCCGTAAACCAACTTGCGAGCATTTCAAGCCCCGAAGCGCGTCAACTTGTTATTCAGCCCTATGACGCCTCGGCGCTCAAGAATATCGAAAAGGCTATCCTTGTATCGGATATCGGAATAAATCCGCAGAACGACGGAAAGACCATTCGTCTTATTTTCCCGCCGCTTACCGAAGAAAGAAGAAGAGATCTTGTAAAAGACGTCAAGAGGATCGGAGAAGACAGCAAGGTCACTATCCGTTCTATCCGCCGCGACGCTCTCGAAAAATTCAAGGCTGACAAGAAAAACAACGTCATAACCGAGGACGATCTCAAGGCCGCCGAAAAGGACATTCAGGATCTTACCGATAAGTTCTGCAAGACTATCGACAGCAGCGTTTCCGCAAAGGAAAAAGAAATTCTCGAAATATAATATGTGGTTCAAAAAAAATAAAAGAGCCGTTTCGGCAGAAATAAAATATCCCGATCATGTCGCGATAATTATGGACGGAAACGGCAGATGGGCAAAGAAAAGAAATATGCCGCGTACTTTCGGGCATAAGGTCGGTGTCGACGCCGCAGAGCGGATAATCGACCATGCGATAGACGTGGGACTTCCGCATCTTTCTCTTTATGCGTTTTCAACCGAAAACTGGAAACGTCCGGAGGAGGAGGTCGCAACGCTGATGGACCTTTTTGACGTTTATGCCGACAGGGTCATAAAACGTTATTATGCCGATGACGAGGGCAGATATAAGTCGACCCATATCCGTTTTCTCGGCGACGTCTCGGTGCTTCGCGAGTCGATCCGCAGAAAAATCGATACGATCGAAGAACTCAATAAAGAAAGAGTCCCGAAAACGACCGTAAATATTGCCGTAAATTACGGAGGTCGAAGCGAGATAGTTTCGGCGCTCAACGAATTTATAAAGGAAAATCCGGAAAAAGAAATTACCGAAGAGGATATTTCCGCAAGACTTTATTTCAAAGGTGAGCCCGACCCCGATCTTATAATAAGGACGGGAGGGGATATGCGTCTTTCCAATTTTATGCTCTGGGAAGCCGCATATTCGGAATTTTATTCCACGCAGACATATTGGCCTGATTTTACTCCCGAAGAATTTGACAGAGCGGTCGAGGCTTTCGGGAAAAGGACGCGCCGCTTCGGCGGAGTTTGAGAGGTGAGAGGATCTTATGCTTAAAAGAACGCTTTCCGCAATAGTTATTACCCTTGTGATGATAGGTGTTACGCTGTGTTCGGGGTATCCTCTCGTCCTGAATTTCTTTGTTGCCGCGATTTCGGCAATGGCGATTTACGAAGTCCTTGTCGTAACGAAATATGTCGAGGGAAAATGGCTGAAGACTTTTGCGCTTATAATAGCGGTCCTTATTCCGTTTGCGGGATATACTCCGAGAATTACCGAAAACGACTTTATTCTGGCGTTTTTCATAATCGCGGTCATTCTCTTTGTTACGCTTATCCTGTTTCATAAAACGTTCAGTTTCGAGCATATATGCGTAATTTTCTGTATGGCGATGATAATTCCGGTGCTTTTCAGCACGCTCATCGCAATAAGAAAACTTCCGAACGGCATATTTGCTTTTGTCTTTGTTTTTGCCTCAGCCTGGGGCTCCGACTGCGGAGGATATCTTTTCGGTAAACTCTTCGGAACAGCCAAATTTTCTCCGACTATAAGTCCGAAAAAGACCGTTGAGGGCGTTATCGGCTGTCTGCTCGCCGCAGTTGCCGCTTGTCTCTGCCTTTCCGCGGGAATTGATATATGCTGTGACGATATTACCGTAAATTATTTACTCGTTGTTCTTTATGCCCTTGTCGGCGCGGTGTTCGGAATTATCGGAGACCTGAGCGCTTCGGTCATAAAACGCTGTTTCGGCGTTAAGGATTTCGGGTCGCTTATCCCCGGTCACGGCGGAATAATGGACCGTTTCGACAGTATACTTTTTGCCGCGCCCGCAATATATATCCTTATGAATATTTCGCCCGCATTTATAAACATATAAACGAAAAAACAAGCATATTATGCAATAACGGCTTATTATGCTTGTTTTTCTTTCAAGGAGATACAATGGATCTGTTTTTGCAAATACTTTATACTGTTTTAATTCTCGGTTTCCTGATTTTCATTCATGAACTCGGGCATTTCACGGTCGCAAAACTTTCAAAAATAAAAGTAAACGAGTTTTCACTCGGCATGGGACCTGCTGTTTTCAAAAAACAGGGTAAGGAAACTCTTTATTCGCTCCGTCTTCTTCCGATAGGCGGCTATGTGAAAATGGAAGGGGAGGACGAAAACAGCGAAGATCCGGATTCGTTTTCTGAAAAACCCGTGCTTATCCGCATGGCGGTGGTCGTCGCGGGCGCGTTTATGAATTTGCTGTTGGGACTTGTCGTCACGGCAATACTTGTCAGCACTTCCGCAAAACTTCCGTCCGTTACCGTCGGTGAATTTACAGAAAACGCGCTTTCTCAGACCTGCGGACTTCAGGTCGGGGATACGATTACCGAAGTGAACGGCAAAAAAATAAATATCTATATGGATCTTTCTGCAGCGTTTTCAAGAGCCTACGGAAAAGACGCCGTAAATATGACCGTCATAAGAAACGGTGAAACGGTAAAACTCGAAAACGTAAAATTCGAGAAATACGAAATCGCAAAGGATATGGAAAGCATTTATCCCGATTTCAAGGTCTATGCAAAGGAAAAGGCTTTCGGAAACGTCGTTCATGAAACGTTTTTCAGAACGGTTTCTTTTGTAACCCTGACTTATGAATCGTTCGGCGATATCATAACCGGCAGAGCGTCTCTCAAATATGTTTCGGGTCCTGTCGGAACGTCCGAAGTCATCGCTCAGGCGGCAAAATCGGGTTGGGATTCGATACTTTATCTGATAGCGCTTATAACGATAAATCTCGGCGTTGTCAATATGCTTCCTTTACCTGCGCTCGACGGCGGAAGATTTGTTTTCCTCGTGATCGAACTCATAAGAGGTAAACCGATAAATCAGAAATACGAATCGGTCGTTCATCTCATCGGAATGGCTCTGTTGCTCATTTTGATGGTCGTTATAACATTCAAGGATATTTTCTTTCCCATATATTAAGAGGTAGATATGAAAAGGACCGTAAAAGTAAGAAATGTCGTTATAGGCGACGGAAAACATATTCCGATCCAGTCAATGTGCAATATCCCGTTTTCTCGTTTCGAAGAATTAAAGGAGCAGTCTCTTGCACTGCAAAACGCGGGCTGTGAGATACTGAGATACGCTTTCCCCGATAAAAGCGCGGCGGCGGGTTTTTCGAAAATAAAAGAAACTCTTGATATTCCTGTTGTCGCAGATATTCATTTCGATTACAGACTTGCTCTTGAGGCGATTGCGGCGGGGGCAGACAAGATAAGGATAAATCCCGGAAATATCGGCTCGGAATATATAGGAGAAGTCGCTGTTGCGGCAAGAAACAAGAATATCCCGATACGCGTCGGCGTAAATTCGGGGTCTTTGGAAAAAGATCTCCGAGCAAAATATAACGGGGCGACAC
>CAKSQP010000135.1 GCA_934486965.1 uncultured Eubacteriales bacterium | reverse complement strand
CTTTTAAGACTATTCCCTTACCTCTCACGAAAATAAGGACGGAGGCCGTTCCGAGGTCTATTCCGATTTCTTTTCCAAACATTTATTTTTTACCCCAATTAAAATTTTTCAAAAGCAGATACGCTCCGCCGACCGAAAGTCCGACAGCCCATACAGGCTCGACGTAATATTCGGCAAAAACGCTTAAAACGACGCAGACAAAAGTAACGGCGTAAAGAAAGACCGTTATTCCCGAAATAAAAACACCGCCGTTTTCTCCGTCGTTGAAATTTTTTTCAAAACCCAACCTTAAAATAAACAAAAACGCAATAACGGGAAATATCCAGAACTGCGGAGCGGAAACATAGTATCCCACAGTCTCGTTCATCTCAAAAAACGAGACGACGGCGATATACGCAAAAAAGACGGCAGAAATGATAAAAACAGCCGTTTTCCGCCCGTTCCTTTTCCCTTTTTCGAAAAATCCGAACGACAGAAGTGCCGAAAAAATTCCGAGAGCCGTGAAAGAAAGCGTCTCCGAAAAAATACCGGCAAGCATTTCCGCAAAAGAAAGCCCGACGGCGATGAATTCCGCACTTCGGGTCTTTACATTATTTACAAAAGACATTTATAAATATCTCCCATATAACATTACAGAATAATAATACACGAACCTAAAATAAAAGTCAATAGTTCGACAATTTTATTCATAAAAATTTTCAATATGCCGCCGCTATGATTTTTGCCCGTTTTCTGAAAATAATTCCCATTGATAGACTCGGTTTTTCTGCGGATAATAGCGTCGGGAGATGATGAAATGAAAATAAAAGAAATATATGCGTCGAGAATTCTCGATTCAAGAGGTTTTCCTACCGTCGAAGCGACAGTCGTAGCGGAAAACGGAGTTCATGCGACAGCGGCGGCTCCGTCGGGCGCGTCGACAGGATCTCACGAAGCGACAGAACTCCGCGACAAAAACAAGCATTTCGGCGGAAAAGACGTCCTTACCGCGATCGGAAACGTAAAAGAAATAATCGCGCCCGCACTTGTCGGTAAAAACATCTTTTCGCAACTTGAGATCGACGGCACAATGATCTCGCTCAATAAAGACAAAACTCAGAAAGAACTCGGAGCGAACGCAATACTTCCCGTTTCGCTCGCCGCCGCAAGATGCGCGGCAAAGATATCGGGACTGCCGCTTTTCAAATATATCGGCGGAATAAGCGGAAACATACTTCCCTGCCCGATGATGAACGTCCTGAACGGCGGCAAACACGCAGACAACAACTGCGACATTCAGGAATTTATGATAATCCCCTGTTTTTCCGATGACTTTTCGGAGATCATGCGCGCAGGCTGTGAAATTTATTACGCGCTTTCATCGCTGTTAAAAGACAAAGGTCTTGACACTAAACTCGGCGACGAAGGAGGGTTCGCCCCGAACTTAAAGGACGACAGAGAGGGTATCGAATTTCTTATCCGCGCGGCGGAAAAAGCAGGCTTCAAACCCGGCAAAGAAATCAAATTAGCCCTTGACGTAGCCGCCAACGAATGGTGCGACGGCGACGGATACCGACTGCCGAAAAAAGGCAAAAAACTTACCGAAGACGAACTCATAGACTTTTATAAGGACCTTTTCGACAGTTATCCGATAGCATCGGTCGAAGATCCGTTTTCCGAAGACGATTTTCAGGCTTTCACAAGGCTCACCAAATTATTCGGCAAAAAGATGCAGATAGTCGGCGACGACCTTTTCACGACAAACAGAGAACGTCTGCTTAAGGGAATTTCGAAAAAAAGCGGAAACGCAATTCTTATAAAGCCGAACCAGATAGGAACGCTTTCCGAAACGATAGACGCGGTAAGGACCGCAAAAGCAAACGGTTTTGCGACCGTCATATCCCACAGGAGCGGAGAGACGACCGACGACTTTATTTCCGACCTTGCGGTAGGACTTAACGCGGGTCAGATAAAGGCGGGAGCGCCCGCAAGAGGAGAAAGGGTCGCAAAATACAACCGTCTCCTGAAAATAAGCGAGATGCTGAAATTTTAATTTCCATTTTTTTCGTATTGTCAAAAGCCGCGCACCGTAATATAATGATAAAGACGATATTTTATCGGAGGGGCGTGAGCGTTTGGAATTTGAAGCCATGGGCAAAAATCGGATAAGGGTCACCGTATCTGAAAACGAGCAGAAAAAATACGGCGTAAGTTACGAAACAATGGATCATACAGACAAAAACACCCGAAAACTTTGCGAAGAAATAATAAAAAGAGCCGACAGAGAAATGGGATTCAAGCCGAACGACGGGAAAATACTTGTCGAGGCGCGGAAAAGAAACGACGGAAACGTCACTTTGTATCTGAGCCGTATACCCGCGAAAGCCGACGACATGCGGACTTATGCGGGAACGGTCAGGTTCGGTGACTGCGACGCGCTTATCGACGCGGTGTTCATTCTTAAAAGGTTTTCTTCCTTTCCCCTTTCCTGTCGGCTTTATTTTTATGCCGGCGAATATTACATATCGTTCCGCATTTCGGCAAAAAGAAAGGACGCCGACGCCGTCTGGTTTTCTCTTCTCGAATACGGAGAAAAGACCTCGAAAAGCGCGGAATTTCTCGCGGAATACGCGGAATGTATCTCCGAAATTTCTTGACATACCCCGTTTTATCTGATATAATTACAAAAAAAACGGAGATATGAAATGGATACGATAAAAAGAATAGTTTTGGTCGCCGCGGCGATAATTCTTGCCGTGATCTCGGTGGCGCCTCTGCTTGCGGCTTTTAAGATATGAAAAAAAATCAGAAAAGAGTCCTTGCGGTCAACGATATATCCTGCTTCGGCAAATGTTCCCTGACCGTCGTCCTGCCGATAGTTTCGGCGCTCGGTTTTGAATGTACCGTTTTGCCGACCGCAATTCTCTCTACTCATACAGGCGGTTTTTCGGGCTACTCCTTTCTCGACATGACCGAAGAAATGGAAAAGATAACGGCGCACTGGGATAAGGAAAAAATCGGTTTCGACTGCGTTTTTACGGGTTATCTCGGAAACGCCGATCAGATAGAGATATGTTCTCTTCTGATCGATAAAAACAAAGACGCGTTCGTTATCGTCGACCCTGTCATGGCTGATTCGGGCAAACTTTATGCGGGGTTCGGTCCCGATTTCGCGGAAAAGATGAAAATTCTCTGCAAAAAGGCGGACATAATAACCCCGAATTATACGGAGGCTTGCTTCCTTTCGGGCGTTGAATATTCGGAAGTTCCGACAGCCGCAGAAATCAACAGATGTTTTGACGGAATAGAAGCCGCAGGGATAAAATCGGCGGTAATAACGGGGATACGGACTTCCGACGGCAAAATAGGAACGGTCTACCGAAATTTCAAAACGGGCGCTTCTGATATGACCGACCACCCCTTTGTGGACGCAATGCTTCACGGCGGCGGCGACGTTTTCGCCTCTGTTTTATGCGGAATGATAATGTCGGGCAAGACGACCGAAAAAGCGATCTGTGCAGCGGATTCCTTTACTTACGAATGTATAAAAAACACCGAAACGGCAGGACAGTACGGGCTCAATTTCGAGCCGCTCATAAAAACTCTTTCCGAATATTAAAAAAAATCCCACGGTTGTGGGATTTTTTTTGTTTATCTTTTCTTTTTCAGGTCTCCGGCATATTTCTTCATCTGTTTTTCAAACCGAACCTGATGTTTTGTTTTATTGCCTGCGGTCTTTCTCGCGTATTCCCTGCGTTCTTCCCCGTCTTTACGCTTAAAAAC
>CAKSQP010000134.1 GCA_934486965.1 uncultured Eubacteriales bacterium | reverse complement strand
GGGCCGCAAAGGACGACCCTGCAACGTATTCTTCCTGTGCAAAACTCTATTCAAAGGAATTTGTAGGGGATACACGGTTTGAAGTCGGACAAAAGATTCACGAAGATTCTTTTTTTCTGTTCAAACTGTTTCTGAAACAACCTGTCGTTGCTGTAAAGGATACGGCTGTATATTCCTGCTACTTTCTTGAAAACAGCGCGAGCCATGCGGCGTACAGTGACAGACTCCTTGATATCCTGCGCTTTGCAGAAGAAAAAAGAAGGATTGTAAATTCGGAATATCCTCAGTTCGGTAAACTCGCCGAAAACATAAAGATAAAAGCCGATCTTGCATATCTGACCTGTTGCTATGAAAAAAATGCAAAGGGTGTAAAAAATATTGAAAGACAGTGTATTAAAGAGGTTAAAAAACTGAAAAAATCGTATATCCCGCCGGAAAAAGGGGAGAACAGAATGTTACGTATCGTTACGCGCAATTTGTATTTTTTGACCAAACCTGTTTTTGCAATTTATAAAAAACTCAGATGAGTTTTTATCCGGGCCCGTGATCGCGGGCTTGTTTTTTTTGTCAAAAAATGTTCAAAAAATGCTTGTAATTCTGAAATTTATGTGGTATAATTAAAATACATAACAGTGTATGGAGGAGAGAAAATGGATAAGAACCTTGAACCGTTGTTTACGCCGTGGAAAATAGGCAACTGCGAAATCAAGAACCGCATAGTTCTTACAAGCATGGGCGGCACCGACCTTTTCGGCTGGATGGAAAAAAACCATTTCGATAAGGACGGGGCGCGCTTTATTTACGAAGTCGCAAAAAACAATGTCGGACTTGTAATGCCGGGCTGTCAGCCGGTATATAACCCGATGTTCGGTCAGTGGCTTTATAAAAACAAAAAAATGTATGAAGATCTCAAAAACTGGATCCCCGAATTACATAAGACGGGTGCGAAACTTTTCGTACAACTTACCGCGGGATTCGGAAGATCGTTTACGATAAGCGAAATGATGGAAAAACTTTATACAAATAAGTTTCTCCGCGCAGTAAGCAAACCGTTTATGGATCTTGACAAGATAACAGCAACCGCGTCCCCGACGCCGAACCGCTGGTCGGATAAAGTCCCGTCGAGAGCAATGACCGTAGACGAAATAAAAGAATTCGTCGAAGCGTTTGCGAAAAGTGCAAAGATGTTAAAAGACGCGGGCGTCGACGGCGTTGAAGTTCACGCCGTTCACGAGGGGTATCTGCTCGACCAGTTCACTCTTAAATATGTAAACAGCCGTACCGACGAATACGGCGGCTCTTTTGAAAACCGTTACCGTTTCCCAGTAGAAATAGTAAAAGCGATCAAAGAAGCGTGCGGAGACGATTTCCCCGTATCTTTGAGATACAGCGTTATATCCAAGACCAAAGGTTTCAGACAGGGCGCTCTTCCGGGAGAAGATTATACCGAAGTCGGAAGAGATATGGAAGAGTCGGAAAAGGCGGCGAAATATCTCGAAGAAGCGGGATACGACTGCCTTAACTGCGACAACGGAACTTACGACGCGTGGTACTGGGCGCACCCGCCGGTCTATATGCCCGAAAACTGCAACCTTGCAGATGTTGAACATATAAAGAATTTTGTCGGTATCCCCGTTATCTGTGCGGGACGTCTCGATCCGAAAGTCGCGGCAAAGTCCGTTGCGGAAGGTAAGATAGACGGTGCGGGCTTTGCCCGTCAGTTCCTTGCCGACCCCGAATGGGTCACCAAAATGTGCGACGGCAGAGACGACGATATCCGTCCCTGTATCCTTTGCCATAACGGCTGTTTCAATATGTGCCACTATAAAGGCGTCCCGAACGATCAGGACCTTTCCGACAGCCTGCATCTTGCGAGATGCGCTGTCAATGCCGAAATGATGCAGTGGAACAAACATTACTTAAAGAAGACGGCAAATCCCAAAACCGTTCATATAATCGGCGGCGGTATCGGCGGTATGGAAGCCGCAAGAGTCTTAAAACTCCGCGGACATAATCCCGTTATCCACGAAAAGAGCGACAGACTCGGCGGAACGTTCATTCCCGCAAGCGCCGAATCGTATAAAGGCAAACTGCGCGACCTGCTCAAATGGTATATCCGTCAGATGGAAATTCTCGGTATCGAAGTTAAATATAACGATGAAATAAAAGATGTTTCCGCTTTCGGCTCCGAGCCGGTGATCGTCGCGACAGGCGCCGTTCCGAGACAACTCCGCAAGGTTGCGGGCTACGAAAAAATGATCGAAGCCTGCGACTTCTTAAACGGAAAAGAAGTCGGGGAAACCGTTGCCGTTATCGGCGGCGGACTTACAGGTTCGGAGATCGCTTACGAACTTGCCCTTAAAGGCAAAAAGCCGATCATTGTAGAGATGAAGGACGACCTTGTAAGTCAGAAGGGCGTTTGTCTTGCGAACTCCTCGTATCTGCGCGAATGGTTTGCATTGAATAAAGTTCCCGTATATCTCGAAACATCGCTTAAAGAAGTCAAAGACGGCTCGATAGTCTGTTCGGCAAAGGACGGCGACATCGAAATTTCCTGCGATTCGGTCATAAGTTGCGCGGGATATATCCCCGCTCCGATATCGGAGAAAAAAGGCAACGTTTATCTTGTCGGCGACTGCCTTGCGGTCGGAAATCTCCGTTCGGTCGTATGGCGCGCTTACGAAGTCGCGATGAAAATATAGAAAGGCGGATACGTTATGGAATATAAAATGAAACTTACGGAGGAACAGTCCGCAATACTTAACGGTTCAAAAGGCGACACAATGGCGAAAGTCATGGAGACTCTCGTCCGTTACGGAGAACTTTTCGGCGCGGATAAAATGGTCCCCGTCACAAGCAAATACAATCACCTTGTAACTTCGTTCGGTCTGAAGGCGCTTGCCCCCGTTTATTCCCTTATGGATAAACTTATCGAAACGGGCGCGGTATCGTCTCAGAAGTTTTCTGCCGACCCCCGTCCTCTCGACGACAATGTCCCTTCGAACTTTTTACAGAATTTCGTTTTTAAGAAATTTATGTATACAAAACAGGATTTCTACGAAGACCAACTTGAGAAACTCGGACTTATGGATAAAGACGCATTTACCTGCACCTGCTATATGAGCGAGGTCGGAAATACTCCCGAAAAAGGAGATATTCTTTCCTGGTCCGAATCTTCCGCGGTCGTTTACGCAAACTCGGTCCTCGGAGCGCGCTGCAACAGAAACTCCGGAATAATCGATCTTATGGGTTCTGTCGTCGGCTACGTTCCGTCTTTCGGACTTTTGACAGACGAAGGCAGAAAAGCCGATTGGATAATCGAGATAAAGACTACGAAAAAGCCCGAGGCTCAACTTCTCGGTTCTGCCGTCGGAATGAAAGTCATGGAAGATGTTCCTTATATAAAGGGTCTTGATAAATGGCTCGGTACACTCGACGACGAGGCAAAGACCTATCTTAAGGATTTCGGTGCGGCGACCGCGTCAAACGGAGCCGTCGGTCTTTACCATGTCGAAAACATCACACCCGAAGCCGTTGAACTCGGTTCGTCGCTCGTTAAAGAAAACGCGAAGACTTATGTTATCGACGACGCCGAACTTCAAAGAGTTTACGACAGCTATCCCGTAATATGGAAAAATAAGGACGCAAAACCGAAACTCTGCTTTATGGGCTGCCCTCACATGAGCCTTCAGCAACTCAAAACATGGACCGACAGGGTGGAAGAGGGGCTTAAAAAAGCAGAAAACGCCAAAGTTGTCGTTCCGACCGTCTTTACCGC
>CAKSQP010000133.1 GCA_934486965.1 uncultured Eubacteriales bacterium | reverse complement strand
ATTCTCAACTCGGCGAGGGCGAATGGATAATGCACTTAAAGAATATTCCGAAAGAAGAATATTCCAAATTAAAAGACACATTCACCGCCAAGGATTTCGACGCGGAAAAGATCGCTTTTACGGCAAAAAATGCCGGAATGAAATACATAACGCTTACGACAAGGCATCACGAGGGATTTTCCCTTTATGACACGAGAGGGCTTTCCGATTATGACGCCCCGCACTCTCCTGCCGGCAGGGACCTCGTTTCGGAATTTATTTCGGCTTGCAGAAAATACGGACTTGTGCCGATGCTTTACCACACCACGCTCGATTGGTACGACGACCGTTTCGAAACCGATTTTGACGCTTATCTCGGATATCTGAGAGATTCCGTCGAAATACTCTGCACCGAATACGGAGAGATCGGAGGGCTGTGGTTTGACGGAAACTGGTCAAAGCCCGACGCAGACTGGCAGGAAAACAGACTTTATTCAATGATACGAAGATTACAGCCGAACGCAATGATAATAAACAACACCGGACTTACGGCAAGAGGAGAAATAGGAAATCCGTATCTCGACAGCGTAACATTCGAACAGGGACGTCCCGAACCGATGAACCGAGACGGAATGAAAAAATACGTCGCTGCGGAAATGTGTCAGACGATAAACGACCACTGGGGTTACGGAAAAGCGGACCTTAACAGCAAATCGGTGAGAGAACTTATCGAAAATCTCTGCGCGTGCAGAAAAATCGGTGCAAATTACCTTCTGAACGTAGGACCGACCCCCGACGGGGCAATAACAAAACTCCACGAAGCAATTCTCGAAGAAATCGGAAAATGGATAAAAATATCGGGAGAATCGGTTTATCTCGGACGTCCTACCTATATAAAAGGAACGGGAAAAGACTTTGCGCTCGAATACGGGAATAAGATATATTTTTATATACACAACCTCGGAAGCATTGCCGCGGAACAGGTCGTAAACGGCTACGAAGTTCAGAACGGAAACCGTATTTTCACTGGAGTCGGCAAAAAGATCAAAAGCGTCCGCTATGCCGACAGCAAAGAAGAACTTTCTTTTTCACAGACGGGAAACGGACGCGTGGAAATCGACTGCACAGGCTATCCTTACGGAAAAAGTCTTGTCGTAAGAATAGCGGAAGCGGAAATTTAAGCCTTATTTATCACAAAAGTATAGACAACTCTGTCGTCAAACTCTTCTTTTTTGCTTTCCGACGCCATACCCGATGAACGCATAAGACCGAGAGTCTGGTTGAGAGAATTCATATAAAGACGGACATCGCCGCAGTAGCCCCTCATTTTTGCGCCGCGTTTCCGTCTTTTTTTATGCCTTACATATTCCGAAACAAGTTCTTCGGCACCTGCGGAATTCATTTTATTTTCCACCATATATTTCGCAAAAGCCGAAAGTTCTTCCCCGTCGACCGAAAGAAGAGCCCTCGCCTGCCTTTCGCCTATCCTGTTTTCGATAAGATAGGACCTTATTTCTTCGGGAATACGCAGAAGCCTTACCTTATTTGCGACGGCAGACTGACTTATTCCGAGTTTTTTTGCAACTTCCGACTGAGTAAGTCCGAGCCCTTTCATCAGAGCCGCGATCCCCTGAGCCTGTTCAAAGCAGTTGAGGTCTTTTCTCTGTAGGTTTTCCGTAACGGTAAGAACGGCAGCGTCCTCTTCGGAAGTATCGAATACAAGACACGGAACGCTTTTTATTCCCGCGCGAAGACACGCCCTGTACCGACGCTCCCCTGCTATTATCCTGTATTTCCCGTCGCCCGCATATCTTACGGAGAGCGGCTGAATAACGCCGACCTGAGTAATACTTTCTTCGAGTTTTTTCATGTCTTTTTCGTCGAAATTCCTACGCGGCTGATATTCGTCGGGAAAGATACAATCAACCGGAATACTTCTGAAAATACCGTCCATATTTTTTATCCTTTCTGGTGTTCTGTCTTCATTATAACGCAATTATTCGCAATTTCAACAAAAACCGTTCGACCGGAATCGACCCGTTTTTCATTTCGACCGAATTCACGGGAGAAAGCCGTCGAATAAGTTCGGATTCAGGTAATACAGGGTATTTTTTTGATGAACGATTCTAAGTATTGACAAACGGAAAAATATGCTGTATAATGTTTCAGCAACACAAAACACCTGTTACATAACTAAGGTTTTACAAGGAGAAAAAAAATATGCCTCCGAAATTCAAATTCACAAAAGACGAAATAATTTCCGCGGCGTTCGGGATCGTCAGAGAACACGGCGAAGACGCTCTGACGGCAAGAGAAGTCGCAAAAAGGCTCGGTTCATCGACTTCCCCGATATTCACGGTGTTTTCCGACATAAAAGAACTTCGCGAAGAAGTCGTCAGAAAAGCAAAATCCCTTTTCGACGAATATATGGAAAGAGCCCTCGAATTCACCCCCGCATATAAAATGAGAGGAATACAGTGGGTCAGATTTGCAAAAGACGAACCCGAACTTTTCCGGTTTCTCTTTATGCGCGATATCGGCAAGGAAAAGAGTTTCAATTCTTCGATAGAAGAGATCCCGTTCGGAAAAGGCGACGATATAGAAATTATAACGAAAGATTATAACGCAACCCCCGAACAGGCGGAGACCATGTTCAGGCAGATGTGGATATATACTTACGGAATGTGTACGCTTACCGCCTGCGGCGTATGTACCTTTTCGGACGAAGAAATCGCGCTCGGGCTCGGAGAAGCGTTCAGAGGCGCCGTACACGTCATTCTCTCGAATGAAGAAAACAAGTCAAAAATATTTCCCGAGAAAAAAGACGGACCGCGCGGCATAGAAATAAGGAAGAGACACCCCGATCTTCAGAAAAACGGGTTTGAGGAGGAATAATATGGAAAACGTCATAGAAATAAAAGACCTGACGAAGTCTTTCGGCGACGTCAAGGCGGTCGACGGACTTTCATTCAAAGTAAAAAAAGGAGAACTTTTTGCGTTTCTCGGAATAAACGGCGCAGGGAAATCGACTACCATTTCGATAATCTGCGGAGATCTGAAAAAGGACGGCGGAGACGTTACGGTATGCGGCAAAAAAGTCGGGACCGCCGCGAATGAAATAGGCGTCGTGTTCCAGAATTCACTTCTGGGCAAACAACTTTCGGTACGCGACAATCTGAAATACAGGGCGGCGCTCTACGGGATAACAGGCAAAGAATTCGAAACAAGGCTTGAAGAACTTTCAGAACTTCTCGACTTCAAAGACCTGTTAAAGAGAACCGTCGGAAAACTTTCGGGAGGTCAGAGACGGAGGATCGACATTGCGAGAGCGCTCCTCCATCGGCCTGAGATACTGATTCTCGACGAACCGACGACGGGGCTTGACCCACAGACAAGAAAACTTCTGTGGGACGTCGTTCGAAGCCTTCGCGAAGACGAAAAAATGACCGTATTTCTGACGACTCACTATATGGAAGAAGCGGCTGACGCCGATTACGTTATAATCCTCGACAAAGGAAAGATATCCGCCGAGGGCACGCCTCTTGAACTGAAAAACAGATATACGGGCGACTACATAACATTCTACGGTCTGACTGCCGAAAAGATCAGTTGTCTCGGAAAACCGTATACAGAGATAAGAGACGCCGTAAGAGTCGAAGTGAAAAACACGGCGGAGGCGACGGACCTCATACGGCAATATCCCGAACTTTTCGGGGATTATGAAATAACCAAAGGAAAAATGGACGATGTTTTCCTTGCGGTCACAGGTAAGGCTTTAACGGGAGGCGACGGAAAATGACGGGACTTAC
>CAKSQP010000132.1 GCA_934486965.1 uncultured Eubacteriales bacterium | reverse complement strand
GAATACTCGGTTCTTAAAACCGACGGTAAGATATCTCTTCTCGAAGTGACTTTGCATACAGGCAGAACTCATCAGATAAGGGCGCATCTTGCGTATCTCGGCTATCCGCTTGTCGGCGATATGAAATACGGAAATCAGGAAAAAAATAAAGCGTATCCTTTTAAGTTTCAGGCGCTTTCTTCCTGCAAACTTACGTTTTCCTTCAGAACTCCTGCCGGAAAACTCGAATATCTGAAAGGCAAAACCTTTGAAATAAAGCCGTTTTTCGATGATATTTGCAGTCGGTTATAAAAAGTTCAAAATTTGAGTAATTCGAAGAAATACAGAGTAATTCGAAGATATTTGCAGAAAAATAAATTTTCGTTCGGGTTTTTTCGGGAAAATACATAAAAAATATTAAAAAACGCTTGACAAATACGGAAAAAAATATTATTATGTATCCGTTAAGCAAAAAACTTTGCTGAAAATTGTCAAATGGTTTTTACGGTGTATTCCGAACCTCGGCAATGATTAAAAAAAAGAATAGTCTTAACAAATTTTGTTTATCTGATTTTGGTTATCTTTTGAGGGGAGATAGAAACATGGCTGACACCATTGTCCGTCTCGAGGACGTTTCTGTTGCCTTTGATGGGGAATTGATACTGGATAAGTTAAATTTGGAAATCAAAGACAAGGAATTTGTTACATTACTCGGGCCCAGCGGCTGCGGAAAAACCACAACGCTTCGCATTATCGGCGGCTTTACGCGCCAAGATGAGGGTAATGTTTTTTTTGCGGGCAAAAATATAAACGAGGTACCCGCATACAAACGGAATATCAACACCGTATTCCAGAAATACGCACTGTTTCCGCATCTGAATGTTTACGACAACGTCGCTTTCGGACTTCGCATCAGAAAAGAGAAGAAGGAAGAAATCGACAGGAAAGTAAAAGAGATGTTAAAGCTTGTCGACCTTGCAGGTTTTGAAAAGAGAAACATCACCTCTCTTTCAGGCGGTCAGCAGCAGAGAGTTGCTATTGCGCGCGCGCTTGTCAACCGTCCGAACGTTCTGCTTCTTGACGAACCGTTAGGAGCGCTTGACCTTAAACTCCGTAAGGATATGCAACTTGAACTTAAAAATATGCAGCAGAAAACGGGTATTACCTTTGTTTATGTTACGCACGATCAGGAAGAGGCTCTTACGATGTCCGATACCGTCGTCGTTATGAACAAGGGCGTTATCCAGCAGATAGGTTCGCCCATCGATATCTATAACGAACCGAAAAACGCGTTTGTTGCCGATTTCGTCGGCGAAAGCAATATTTTCGACGGACACATGGACGAAGACCTGAAAGTAACGTTTGACGGTCATGAGTTTGTCTGCGTCGATCCGAGACCCGACGAGAGCGGGGAAGTCGACGTGGTTATCCGTCCCGAAGATGTTGAGTTTACAACCTCGGACGCCGGAATGATTTCGGGCAAAGTCGAAAGTTGCCTTTTCAAGGGCGTTCACTATGAAACGACCCTTAACCATAACGGAAATATCTGGCTTATTCATTCCACGGCGGCGGCTCCCGTCGGAGAAACGATAGGCATAAACGTCATTCCCGAAAACATTCATATCATGAAGAAAATGTACGGGGCTGATATAAATACCGTTTCCGCGGAAGTCCTTTCCGAAGACGACGACTGTCTTTACACCGTGCTTATCGACGGCGTAAAATTCGGGATAAACACCGCCAAAAAATTAAAAGAAGAAGATAATATCTCTATAAAGATACGCCCCGAGGCTATCGATATCGTTGCCGCCGACGAAGGCGATATGAACGGCTATATCGACAGCGTTATCTGGAAGGCGGATCACTACGAACTTCTTGTCGAGACCGAAAACCGCCGTTTCAAGGTCAACCGTCAGATAGACGAGCAGGCGGGAACAATAGTCGGTCTTAATTTCGACTTTTCGGAAGCCGAGATACTTTCTCCGGAGGTATAAAAATGCTTTCGAGAAAACCTCTTATTCCGTATATTGTCTGGATGGCTCTTTTTGTGGTCGTCCCGATGATAATTATAATTTATTATGCTTTTACCGACGAATCGGGAGCCTTTACTCTTGAAAATCTTCAGGTTATTCCGAAATACGGTCCGGTAATTCTCGATTCGCTCAAAATAGCGCTTATTTCGACGGTTATATGTCTCGTTCTTGCGTATCCGTTCGCGCTTATAATGTCGAATATGAAGGTCTCGTCTCAGCGAATGATGAATATGATCATCATGCTCCCGATGTGGATGAACTTTATTCTCCGTATCGTTGCATGGGTCGTTATTCTCCAGCCGAACGGACTTCTCGACAACATTCTCGGAGTTTTCGGTTTCGGCAGAAACACGATATACCATACCGAAGCGGCTATTGTTATCGGAATAGTCTATAACTATCTTCCGTTTATGATACTGCCGATATATACGACGCTTTCCAAAATAAGCAAACCTCTTATTGAGGCGAGCCGTGACCTCGGCTGCAGCGGATTCAACGTTTTGAGAAAAGTTATTTTCCCGCTCAGTATTCCCGGTGTTATTACGGGGATCACGATGGTTTTCGTTCCTGCGGCGAGCGTTATAGTTATAAGCACCCGTCTCGGCGGATACCGACTTGTCGGAGACGTTATCGAAAGTTATTTCAAGGGTGCGGGCGCAAACATGAACGCAGGCTCGATGCTTTCCTTTGTTCTTATGGTTATAATAGTTATCTGTATGGCGATAATGAACAAATTCGATAACGGCGAAGATTCGGCTATCGTGTAGGAGGGTGCAGAGATGAAAAAAACACTTTCCGTAATTTATATACTGCTTATAATCGCGTTTCTTTATCTGCCGATCGCTCTTATGATTTTCCTGTCGTTTAACGACAATTCTTCGGCGATAACCGTTTTCAGAGGCTTTACTATCGACAATTATACAGAGATATTCAAAGACGAAAGACTTCTGTCGGTTCTTATGAATTCACTGCTTATCGCGGCTCTTTCCGCAACTTTTTCTTCAATTCTCGGGACGACCGCGGCTCTCGGAATATATAATCTGAAAAAACGCACGAGAAAAATAGTCCTGAATATTTCAAACCTGCCGATAATCAACCCCGAAATAGTTACGGGTATATCCTTAATGCTTATATTCATTCTTCTTTTTTCGATGCTGAATATAAAACTCGGGTTCGTAACGGTTTTGCTTTCGCATATCTGCTTCAATACGCCTTATGTAATTCTCAATGTCTTACCGAGGCTTCGCAGAATGAATAAAAATCTTTACGAAGCGGCTCTTGATCTCGGCTGCACTCCGACGGGCGGATTTTTCAGAGTCGTTCTCCCCGAAATATTCCCCGGAATACTTGCGGGTTTTTTGATATCGTTTACTTATTCGATCGACGATTTCGTAATAAGTTATTTCACGGGCGGAACTTTCCAGACGCTGTCCGTTTATATAAACAACAGTTTGAAAAAAGGACCTCAACCGTGGATGCTTGCAATGACAGGACTTCTGTTTATTGTAATATTTACTGTTTTACTTATAACCAACATAAAAGACGCTGTGGCTGAAAAGAGAGCCAAGGTCTCACTTTAAGGAGGATAAAATTGAAAAGAATTGTTTCTGTATTTCTTGTAATTGCGCTTCTTGCAGGACTTACCGTTATGTTTTCCGCTTGCGGAGACAGCAGGGAAGTACTGACGGTCTGCAACTGGGGAGAATATATCTGCGATGAAGACGACGGTGAAGAACTTTTCGACGTAATCAAAAAGTTCGAGGAAGAGTATAACGTCCGTGTCGAATATGAACTTGAGG
>CAKSQP010000131.1 GCA_934486965.1 uncultured Eubacteriales bacterium | reverse complement strand
TAAATCATATATGCTGTTTGCGAATTCAATTTGCGCATCTGTAATCTCTTCAACATCATCGGTTATGTCCAAGTCATCAATATCATTATCAGCGATAATCGATTGAAATAAATCATATATGCTGTTTGCGAATTCAATTTGCGCATCTGTAATCTCTTCAACATCATCGGTTATGTCCAAGTCATTAATATCATTATCTTCTATGTCTGATTCATATATAAATTTCATAATCTCACCTTCTCTATTATTATATATGTTTACTACTGAAAAATCAACTAAATTAAAATAACCAAAAATCTCTGAATATCTTATCTAAAGATGTTTGTTTCTTCTCTGCTAAAACACTATCTTCCGCCTTATGTAAATCTTCCTCTTTTTCATAAAATTTGTTTGTTACATCTGAATAATATCTCATTAAACTATTTTTGTATAAGACTTACCTTTCGGACTTACTTATACTCTCCTTTTTCCGTTATTATATATATGTTGATCTCTCTGTCGATCTTTTTACATTCGTTTATAACAAACAGAGTACCCCTTGAAACGCCGTCCCAGAGTGCTACCACAATATCCGCGTTTTTTATTATTTCAAGATTTCTTTTGAGCGGCGCGGCTCGTCCGTATTTATTATATTCCGGAAGAATTTCCGTCAGTTTTATCCCGTGTTTTTCTGCATATTCCCTAACGCAGGTGTCAACGCCTTTTGCGCCTCCCGAAAAAAGTTCGGTAGTGCTTTCGGGAATATACTGTCCGATATTTTCGATTGAAAGATTTCTTGAACCGATAACTGCGGTTTTCATCAAATCCCACACTTTCTTAAATATATAATGAACACATAATATGTTCATTACTCACATTATACCACAAATAGAGTATAAAATAAAGAGAATATTGGGAGGTGCGAAAAAATGGCAATAAAAAGTCTGTCAATAAGGATAGAAGAGGAAATGCTCGACAAACTTCATGTCGTCGCGGGTTATGAGGGACGGAGCGCAAACAGTCAGATACTCATTCTGATAAGGGACTCGATCGAAAAATACGAAGAAAAACACGGCGAGATAAAACTGGGGTAAAAATAATTCGGCGGAGGCTTAAACCTTCGCCGTTTTTTCACAATAAAATTATTGACAACCGAATTTTTTCAATGTATAATGATTTATATTATATGTAAAAGGAGCAAGAAAATGATCTGCACAAAGACCGCGAACGGCTATGCCGTGACCGCAAAAAAATATTCTCTCGAAGTTTCGGAAAGAAAAATTGCCGTTATTTTAAAGAAAGTTCCGGTTGCGACGCTTTCGCCGATTTCCGCAGTCGATATTCTCCGCGGCGAAGAAGTTGTCGGAGACGTCGACGAAAAGGCTCTTGTCTTTGAGGCAAAGGTCGATATTGCCGATAACAGACCCGTTTTTTCCTGGACGACAAAAAGCAATCTCTGGGAAAAGAAAGTTTATACCCTCGTCTGCGGCGAAGAAAACTTCTCCTTTAAGGTAAAAATTTTCGGAAAGGGAAATATACATACCCTCGACTATTTCAAGGGCATTTCCATGGATCCCGAAAATTACAGCGGATATGAATTTTCCGAAGGCTTTATCCCGATGGCTCACGAGACCCATCTCGACCACGGACATTTCTATCCGACCGACAATTTCGAATATTATTCCACCCTTATGATACCGCACCTTTTCTGCTACACTTTCAAGACCGAAGACCTCTCCGAAAGACTCGGACTCGGACTTGTCGCAAAACCGGGCGAATACAATTTCCACCGTTTCAACTACCGCGGCGGAGAATTCTATAAACATTGCTGGTTTTCTCTCTGGGTCGACTATGACGGCATGACCGAAGTCGACGGCGAATGGGAAAGCCCCGAAGTCGTCGGGTTCTCAGGTAAAGACGAATACGACGTTCTTTCGCAGTATTCCGAATATCATTTTTCAAGCGGAATTCTTCCGAGAAAAGAAGCAAAGAAAGCGCCCCGTTTCTGGCACGGTCCCATTGCCTGCGGCTGGCTTGAACAGAACGCGCGCTCCGAAGAATTCAAAACGGTTCTTTTCCACCTTGCAAAAGAGTCGCTTTATAACGACCTTGTCGCGAAACTCGACGGAAAAGGTCTTGAACCGAAAATTCTCATAATCGACGACAAATGGCAGGAAAAATACGGAACCGCCGTTCCCGATAAGAATAAGTGGCCCGATCTCCGCGCGTTTATCGACAGAATGCACGACAAAGGCATTAAGGTCTTTATGTGGTTCAAACTCTGGGACGCCGAGGGGCTTGACGACGATATGTGCATAATCGACG
Organism: uncultured Eubacteriales bacterium; assembly: GCA_934486965.1. Taxonomy (GTDB): domain Bacteria; phylum Bacillota; class Clostridia; order Oscillospirales; family UBA644; genus Geddesella. The sequence goes on along the minus strand of CAKSQP010000131.1, from coordinate 1,544 downwards.
GCGACGGCAACAGGGCAGCAGACCCGACAAACCCGAAATATGTCGAACATCTCCGCGCAAGAATCAAAACCCTTGTTTCGGATAAAGAGGGCGGATACAACTGCGACGGCTTCAAACTCGATTTCGCGTTCCTCATTCCGAAAGGAATAAAGGCGAAGTCTTACGGCGGTCAGTACGGCAGTGAACTTCTGAAAACTTATTTCAAGGTCATTCACGACGCCGCAAAAGAAGAAAAACCCGACGCCTGCATAAACTGCAGTCCCTGCCACCCCTATTACGCCGATATCTGCGACCACGCCCGTATCCACGACTACGATTTCAGAAACAGAAATATCGGAGCGGAAATGACTTTCCGTGCCGAAACCTATAAGATAGCGCTTCCCAACACCCTTATCGATACCGACGGCGCGGGCTTTGCGTCTCACAGAGACACCATGCGTTATATGAGAATTGCTCCGAAACTCGGAATTCCCGACCTTTACGAAGTTTCAAACAACGCCGCTCTCACCCTTACCGACGAAGACTGGGCGGAAGTTAAGGAGATCTGGGATAAATACAATAAGAAAATAGATAAACAATATAAATAAAAACCGAAAAAGAGAAGCAGAGGCTTCTCTTTTCTCGGTATGAGGAACGGTTATGAATAACGAAATCGTCTTTACAAAACCCGCCGAACGCTGGCTTGAGGCGTTGCCTTTGGGTAACGGACATATCGGCGCAATGGTCTACGGAGGGGTAGACTGCGAAAAAATAAATCTCAACGACGACACCCTTTATGCGGGCAAAAAAATGCCCTGCGACCCTCCGCACGCCGCCGAACACTTAAAGGAAATACAGTCGCTCCTGCTTTCGGGCGAGAACAAAAAAGCGTTTGAATTATGCGAAAAATATCTTCTCGGCGACCCGTATATGATAAGGTCATATCAGGAGGTCGGGGCAATTTTTGTTAAAACGGGTCTTGAAAAGGCGGAAAACTATTCAAGACGGCTCGATATGCAGAAAGAAAGACACACCGTTTCGTTTCTTTCGGAAAAAGGTAAGATAATATCCGAGACTTTTATTTCTCCCGAAAGCGACCTGCTCTATTACCGTCTTGAAAGCGAAAAACCGCTTGAAAGCGTCGAAATTTCCCTTAAAAGAGAAAGAGACGCGAAAACCGAAAACATTTCGGGCGGAATTCTGCTCACGGGTCAGATAACCGACGAATATATCGAAGGCGTCGGCGAGGGCGGAAAAGATATGCGTTTTGCCGCGGCGTTAAAGGTTGAGACCGACGGCGAGACTGTCTTTGAAAACGGCGCTGTCACCGTAAAAAACGCAACGAGAATAACGATTTTATATTCCTCCGAAACCGATTACGATTTCGAAAATCTGTCGTTTGACAGGGAAAAGGACGTTATTAAAACCCTGCTTGACAAATTCGCACTTTCCGATTGTGAAAAGGGTAAAGCCGCCGCCGAAAAATGGTGCCGTTCGCTTTACGACAGAAACACTTTGTCTCTCGGCGGGGAAAAATGCGAAGACACTGCGGCTTTGCTTAACGC
>CAKSQP010000130.1 GCA_934486965.1 uncultured Eubacteriales bacterium | reverse complement strand
GAATAAGAACCGTTCCGTCTGCCTGCAGGTTGTTTTCGAGGAACGCGATGAGCATTCTCGGAGGAGCAACGACGGTGTTGTTGAGGGTGTGCGCAAGATACTTGTTTCCGTTTTCGTCGGCAACTCTGATTTTGAGTCGTCTTGCCTGTGCGTCGCCTAAGTTGGAGCAGGAACCGACTTCGAAATATTTCTTCTGTCTCGGCGACCATGCTTCGACGTCGAGCGATTTGACTTTGAGGTCGGCGAGGTCTCCGGAGCAACATTCAAGGGTCCTTACCGGAATGTCGAGCGAGCGGAAGAGGTCGACGGTGTTCTGCCACAGTTTGTCGAACCACATCGGGCTTTCTTCGGGCTTACAAATAACTATCATTTCCTGTTTTTCGAACTGATGGATTCTGTAAACGCCGCGCTCTTCAATGCCGTGCGCGCCCTTTTCTTTTCTGAAACAGGGAGAATAGGAAGTCAGGGTCTGCGGAAGCTTGTTTTCGGGAAGAATTGTGTCGATAAACTTGCCTATCATCGAGTGTTCGGAAGTTCCGATAAGGTAAAGGTCTTCTCCCTCTATCTTATACATCATCGATTCCATTTCCGCAAAGGACATAACGCCCGTTACGACGTCCGAACGGATCATGAACGGCGGAACACAGTAGGTAAAGCCTCTGTTTATCATAAAGTCTCTTGCGTAAGCGATGACTGCGGAATGAAGGCGGGCAATATCGCCCATGAGATAGTAAAAACCGTTTCCGGCAACTCTGCGCGCGGCGTCAAGGTCGATTCCGTCAAAGGTTTCCATTATTTCGGTATGGTAGGGAATTTCAAAATCGGGAACAACGGGTTCTCCGTATCTCTGAATTTCGACATTTTCGCTGTCGTCTTTTCCGATGGGAACCGACGGATCTATCATCTGGGGAATTACCATCATGATTTTCTTGATTTTTTCTTCGAGTTCGTTTACTTTTGCGGTGAGTTCGTCAATTCTGTCGCCCTCTTTTGCAATTTCTTCCTTTGCCGCGGCGGCTTCTTCCTTTTTGCCCTGCGCCATAAGGCTTCCGATAAGTTTGGACGCCTTGTTTCTCTTCGCGCGGAGCGTTTCGACTTCGCTTTTTGCCGCTCTGTTTTCTTCGTCAAGAGCGATCACTTCGTCGACCATCGCAAGTTTCTGATCCTGAAACTTCTTTTTTATGTTTTCCTTTACTTTGTCGGGATTTTCTCTTAAAAATTTGATGTCTAACATTTTTTTCTCCTCAGTCTTTCATTTTTTCAATGAGGGCTTCGAAATCGTCCTCGTCGTAATATTCTATTTCGATTTTCCCCTTTTTGCCGACGCCCGAGATCTTTATTTTTCTGCCCCAAAGATCCGATATATCTTTTTCGATTTCCCTTAAATATATGTCGGCAGGATTTTCTTTAACTTCGATTTTCGGCTTGGTTGACAGTTTTTTCGCATAAGCCTCTATGTCGCGGACTGTCAAGTTTTTAGCCTTTACAGTGTCGACGAATTTCTTAAAATCTTCGTCGGAGAGTTTTTCTTTTATCGGGATAAGACTTCGAGCTTGTCCCGCGTTTATCTCTTCTTTTTCAAGAAGAGAAAGAACGTATTCGGGAAGAGAAAGAATACGCAAAGCGTTCGCAACGACGGGTCTTGACTTTCCTACTCTCTTTGCGACGGCTTCCTGCGTAAGACCGAACTCTTTCATTAAGGTTTCGTAGCCTTTCGCCTCTTCGACGGTGTTTAGGTCTTCCCTTTGCAGGTTTTCGATAAGGGCGATTTCCATTATCTCCTGCTTTGAAAGGTCTTTGACTATTACGGGGACTTCGGTAAGCCCAGCAATTCTTGACGCTCTCCAACGTCTTTCGCCCGAAATTATGCGATATTTTCCGCCTTTTATCTCCGTTACGAGAATCGGCTGAAGAAGCCCGTGTTCTTTTATCGACGCCGCGAGTTCTTCGAGACTTTCTTTGTTGAAAGCCTTTCTCGGCTGTTCCTTATTCGGTTCTATGTCGAGAAGCTTTACTGTTTCGGTCGCCTTTTTTTCGGAAAGATTGTCGAAAACGTCGTTTTTTTCAAACAGCGCGTCGAGCCCCATTCCGAGAGCAGATGATTTTTTCATTTTGCCTCTCCTTATTTTTTATTATTCTTTATGACTTCGGCGGCAAGGTCCGTATATGCGTCGGAGCCTTTTGCCGTTTTGTCGTAGTAATTTATCGGCATTCCGTGCGACGGCGCCTCGGAAATCCTGACATTTCGCGGAATTGTCGTCTTGAACATCTTTCCTGCGAAGTGTCTTTTGACTTCGTTCATGACCTGAACCGAAAGATTAAGACGGCTGTCGAACATCGTTATCAGTACGCCCTCAATGTCAAGCGACGGATTGTAAAGCGTTTTCACTTTTTTTATTGTGTTCAGCAGTTGTGAAAGCCCCTCGAGCGCGTAAAATTCGCACTGTATCGGAATCAGGACGGAATTCGCCGCGTTAAAGGCGTTTAAGGTCAAAAGTCCGAGCGACGGCGGACAGTCGATAATGATATATTCAAATTCCGTCAGTTTTGAAAGTGCGTTTTTCAGGCAGTTTTCGCGGTTTTCTATCGAAACGAGTTCTATTTCCGCGCCTGCAAGGTCTATCGTCGACGGGATAAGATAAAGATTGTCGAATTCGGTTTTGAGATACGGAGTTTTTTCGTCAATGCCGTTTATAAGCACCGAATAACTTGATATTCCCGTATTTTTCTTGTTTACGCCGCAACCGCTTGTCGCGTTTCCCTGAGGGTCGAGGTCTACGAGCAGGACTTTTTTCCGTTTTGCACCGAGACAGGACGCGAGATTTACCGCTGTCGTCGTTTTTCCTACGCCGCCTTTCTGGTTTGCGACGGCAATGATTTTTGTCATAATTTTCCTCTTTTCGGATATATAGCAGAAAATACCGCGGCTTTTGTCCCCACCACGGGGCGTTTTCGTGTCAATCCGCTGTTTTTTCTATATGATCGTTTTCGTGTCGGACTGCCGTGTCCTTATATAGGCACATTTTATGTCAGTCCGCGGCGGCACATTTCGCGCCAACCCGCAGTTCTCCTGCCGGTGGCAGTTTTAGTGTCAACTTGCTGTATCCCCTGCCTGTGGCATTTTCGCGTCAGTCCGCTGTTTGCCTGCGTGTGGCATTTTTCATATCAATCCGCCACTCGGTTCGGCTTTTTCGAACTTTTTCTGCGGCGGATCGCGGTTTTCACGGTTCGGATATCGGCATAAAGGCTATATCCGTGCTTAAGTTCCGCATTTATGCGCTTTTTCAAAAGTCGGGACGGAAATTTGTCCCGAAATCTATAGAAATTTTATTCTGCCTATACAGTATACCAGTAAACACCGAGAAAATCAAGGGGCTTTCGCCCAAAAATATGTTTCGTGACAAAAATTTTTCTTATACATATTATATAGTAGACCGAAGAGCCGTAACCCGTTTGAACGCTTGACGGCAATTATTTTGCCCGTTCGGGGCTCTTGCGTCTTTAATTTTGCGAAAGCAGGTATTCGGAATGTTGATTTTCTGGCATATAATAGCCTCTTTTTTCTTTATTTTGGGCGTTTTTGAGTTTGTTTTCGAACTCCGCAGGGCTCTGCTCAGGGATAAAGACGACGGTCTCTGGCTCACTGTTTTTATCGACGGCGACAATGAGGAGTATGCGGAAAAACTCCTGCGCCGTGCCTCCGAATTCTCTTCTGAATTCCCCGTAATGGTCTGCTGTCGGAATATATCCCCCGAAACCGAACTTGTCTGCGAAAGGATATGCGTCGAAGAAGGGTTTGAATCGGTGGAAAAGGAAGATATATAAAACTGTTAAGTTGCGGGTTCTTCGG
>CAKSQP010000129.1 GCA_934486965.1 uncultured Eubacteriales bacterium | reverse complement strand
GGCAAGGAATTTGCCGTAGCGGCTGACTTTATAGACCATTTTGCTGCCGCATTTTTCGCAAACCTCGTCGCTTTCTTCGGTCTCCGCCTGAAGTTTTACCTTTTCGAGATTTTTTTCGGCGGCGGAAAGTTCAGCCATAAAGGGCGCGTAAAATTCCGTCATGACATTGAGGAACGTGTCTTTTCCCTCTTCTATGGCGTCGAGTTTTTTCTCCATATCGGCGGTAAAGGAAACGTCGACGATATCGTTGAAATTTTTGACCATGATATCGGTCGTTATATAGCCGAGTTCGGTCGGTACGAGCGTTTTGCCCTCTTTTTCAACGTAGCGGCGCTCCTGAATGGTGCTTACCGTCGGAGCGTAAGTCGAAGGTCTGCCTATTCCGTTTTCTTCCATCGCGCGGATAAGGGACGCTTCGGTATATCTTGACGGCGGCTGGGTGAATTTCTGTTCGGTTTTGAGTTGTCTGAAATTCAGTTTGTCGCCCTCGTTTAAGTCGGGGTATTTCCCGCCCTTTTCTTCGGCGTCGCCGTCGTCGTAAAGACAGGTAAAGCCCTTGAAACGGACGACCGAGTCGCTGCCCTTGAAAAGATATTTTCCCGCGGTAATGTCCGCTGTCTGGACGTCGTAAACGGCGGGCGACATACGGCTCGCGGTAAAGCGCGACCAGATGAGTTTGTAGAGTTTATACTGTTCTGCCGTCAGGCTGTCCTTTATTCTTTCGGGAGTCAGGAAAATATCGGTCGGGCGGATAGCCTCGTGAGCGTCCTGCGCTCCCGCTTTCGTTTTGTAAAAGGTCGGTTTTTCGGGAGCGTATTCGTTTCCGTATTCCGATCTTATAAAGGTTTCAGCCGCGGCGGAGGCTTCCGCGGAAATTCTTAAAGAGTCGGTTCTCATGTAGGTTATAAGACCGACGAGCCCCATTCCTTTTATTTCAACGCCCTCGTAAAGCGCCTGTGCGACCCTCATTGTCGTCGCAGGTCTCATGTTGAGCCTTGCCGACGCGTCCTGCTGCATTGAGGAGGTCGTGAAAGGCGGTCTCGGGGAACGCGTTTTTTCCTGTTTTTTGACCGAAGAAACGATATAGTCTTTTCCGTCGAGTTCGCCGACTATCTTCTTTACTTCGTCTTCGCTTGACGGAACTATCTTTTTCTTATCCGTTCCGTAAAATCTTGCCGAATATCTCTTCTGTCCGTTTGCGAAAATCGCGTCGATATTCCAGTATTCTTCCGATTTGAACGCCTTTATCTCGTTTTCGCGGTCGACGACGAGACGCGTGACGACCGACTGAACTCTTCCTGCGGAAAGTCCTTTCTTGACTTTCTTCCAAAGAAGAGGCGACAGTTTATATCCGACTATTCTGTCAAGCACGCGGCGGGTCTGCTGTGCGTAGAAAAGGTCGCTGTCTATTTTACGGGGGTGCGCGACCCCGTTCCGAACGGCGTTTTTCGTTATTTCGTTAAAGGTAACGCGCGTTTCGGAATTTTCGTCGATACCGAGAACTTTTGCAAGATGCCACGCTATGGCTTCTCCCTCGCGGTCAGGGTCGGTCGCGAGATAAACTTTGTCGCTCTGTTTTGCCGCCGCGACAAGTTCTTTTATAAGCGCGGGTTTTCCGTCTTTGCGGGAAACGATATATTCCGGTTCGAAACCGTGTTCGATGTCAACTCCGAGACGGGAGGCGGGCAGGTCTCTTATATGCCCCTTTGAACTCATTACCTCAAAATTACCGTCAAGATACTTCTTTATGGTCTTTGCCTTTGACGGAGACTCGACTATAAGCAGGTTTTCTATCTTCTCCGCTTTTTTTGCAGGGGGACGTCCGACCTTTCTTTTGGTTGCGGGCGTTTTCGCGGTTGCCGTTTTCTTTGCGGCTGTCGTTTTCTTGGTTGTTGCCATATTTTTCTCCTGTATATAAAGGTTTTTTTCAGCGAATCAAATGCCAGAGCCCTCCGGGGACTTCCTCGACTGTCCCGTCAAACTGCATGGTCTGAAGTTCGGTTATCACTTCCGAAAACGGGAGCGAAAGCATTGAACATATTGCGTCGGCGGAAAGCGCGTCGGTTTTAAGCAGACAGTATATCTCTTTCTGCGTTCCCTCAAGTATCGGGTCGAAAAGTTTCTTTACCGCCGCTTTTTTCGGTTTTGCCTGCGGTTTCGGGACGGGGACCTGCGGCTTTGCCGCGGGCTGCCGCGCGGGTCTTCTTTTTCCGAGCCTTTTTATAAACTCTTCCCTTTCGGGTAGTTTTCCTTTGAATATCGCGGAGTATTCATCGAAAATATCGAGACTGCTCCGACAGAGCGTTGCGCCCGTTTTTATAAGGTCGTTCGCGCCTTTCGACGAGGAGTCGGAAAGCGAACCGGGGAGCGCGAAAACGGGTCTTGCCATCTTTCTTGCGTAATCGACGGTGATAAGCGTTCCGCTTTTTTCTTCGGCGCAGATAACCAGCGTCGCGTCGGAAATTGCCGCAAGAATCCTGTTCCGTTTTATAAAATGATGACGCAGAGCCTTTTCGTGCGGAAGATATTCCGAAAGGATTATCCCGTTTTCAAGGGAAAGGCGGCGAGCCTCCCTGTCGGCGTCGGAATATACCGTTTCCGTTCCGCAGGGTAAGACTGTTACGGTTTTTCCTCCCGCAAGCAGTGCGCCCTTTTTCGCAAAAGTGTCCGCCCCTGCCGCAACTCCCGTGACGGTTATGAAGTCTGAAAAAGAAAGGTCGTAACATATTTTCGAGGCTATCTTTCCGTAATCGAGCGAACATTTGCGGCTTCCGACGACCGTGAGGGACGGCAATGCCGAAAAATCGGGCATTTTCCCTTTTCCGAAAAGCAGAACGGGCGGATTTTCGGCGTCGCGCAAAAGCGGCGGGTAGTTTGAGGAAAAGAAAGTGTAAATATCAATATCGTTTTCTTTGCAGAACCTGTTTAAGGCTTCCGCGTCGGAAAGGTCTTTTCGGCACAGTTTTCCGATCTCGTGCGAAGTGAAAATATCTTTATCGAAATCCTTTTCTTCGGCTTTGTATATTTCCTCGAAAGAACCGAAAAAACGGAGCGCTTTCACCGACGTTTCGCTTGCCGTGCCGCAACGGAGAATAAGCCAGAGCGCGTAAACCGTGCTGTTTTCCACACCTATCCCCGCTTTCCGAATCTATACATCAAAATCGTTGCCGCCGCCGCGGCGTTAAGGCTTTCCGCGTCGGGCGATATCGGGATAAAAACGCGCTTTCCCGCGGCGTCCGACGCCTCTGCGGAAACCCCCGTGCTTTCGTTTCCGATTATGAACGCGATCTTTCCGCCGTTTTCGATCTCATCGGGAGTTACCGCCTCTTTATGCAGTTCAGCCGAAAATACCGAAAAGCCCTCCGAAACAAGTTCCCTTGTTTTTTCGGCGATGTCCGCTTTTTCGATATAGCATTTCTGCAAAGTTCCCGCGGAACTTCTGACCGATTTTGCGGAAAACGGGTTTGCCGAGCCGTCGGAACAGATAACTCCGAACCCGAAAGCCGCAGCGCTCCTTATTATCGTGCCCATATTCCCCGGATCCTGAATTTTATCGAGCAAAATGAGCCTGTCGGGACGGGGTCGGTCTTTTTTTGAGGTGAACGCCATAATTTCCTGCGCGTTCTTCGTCGAAGAAATTTTCTCGGCGATAGGTTCGGTTATGATGTAAACGGGAACGCCGAGCCGCAGAAATTCTTCTTTTTCTTTTATGTTTTTTTCTTCGCCGCAGATAAGGACCGCTTTTATAAGAGACGGGTCGAGGTCCGAAACGAAATGTTTCCCCTCAACGAGGAAAAAGCCGCTGTCGGGGCTTTGCGCCATTCTCGCGAATTCCTTTACGGTCTGGTTC
>CAKSQP010000128.1 GCA_934486965.1 uncultured Eubacteriales bacterium | reverse complement strand
GCTGACCCCCCTGTTTTCACTCTGTATCAGAACTATCCGTTTATCACCGCGATACTCTTCCCTTACGAGGTCGGCAGTTCCGTCGGACGAGCCGTCGTCGACAACTATCGTTTCTATATTCGGATATGTTTGCGAAAGACAGGAGTCGACACATCTCTTTATTGTTCTTTCGGCATTATAAGCCGGAATAATAACGGAAACAAGTTCGTTTCGTTTCATTGCTCTCCTCCTAATGATAAAACTGTAATCAGTTTATCACATAAAGAAGAAAAATGCAAGTTTTTACTTTTTCACGAAATCGCCGTGCGCCTTACCGATTATTTCCGAAAGGTCGTCTATCCCGAGTTTTTCCATTGCACAAGGCAGATCTTCGATTATTTTTTTCGAAATGAACGGGTCGGTAAGATTTGCCGAACCGATGCCCACCGCAGTCGCCCCCGCGAGCATCATTTCCAAAGCGTCGTAAGCCGTCGAGACGCCGCCTATCCCGATTATCGGAACTTTGACTGCTTCATAAACCTTATAAACCATACCGAGAGCCAACGGAAAAAGCGCTTTCCCCGCATATCCCGCAAATCTGTTCGCTATTATCGGCTTTTTATTTTTAAGGTCTATTCTCATTCCGACAAGCGCGTTTATCATACTAAGTCCGTCGGCGCCGCCCTCTTCGCAGGCTTTTGCGACGGAAACGATATCGGTAACATTCGGCGAAAGTTTCATAAAGACGGGTTTGTCGGCGACCGCCTTTACGGCTTTCGTCACTTCATAGGCAATTTTCGGATCCGTGCCGAAAGCAAGCCCGTTTTTTACGTTCGGACAACTGATATTGATTTCAAAAATACCTATCTGTTCTTTTCCGCGGAATTTTTCAACTACGCTTATATATTCGGGAATTTCAAAACCGCTTACATTTGCGATCACCTTTTTATTGAAATATTTTTTCATTTCGGGAAGTTCGCAGGACAGCACATGGTCGACTCCGGGGTTCTGAAGCCCTATCGACAGAAGAATTCCGGTATTTCCGTCCGCGATTCTCGGAGTCGGATTTCCGAACCGCGCTTTTGCGGTCGTAGTCTTGAAAGCAAAAGAGCCGAGGATATTTATATCGTAAAGTTCGGCAAATTCCCTGCCGTAGCCGAAAGTTCCACTTGTCGGGATTATGGGATTATCAAGGATAAGCCCCGCAAGGTCGACTTTTGTATTCACCATATTATCTCCTCCCTTTTGAAGACGGGACCCTCTCTGCAGACCCGCTTACCGCCGTACTCGGTCATAACGGAACACCCCATACAAGCCCCGAAACCGCACCCCATCTTTTCTTCAAAACTGTATTCTCCCGAAACCGAAACAACTTCTTCCATTGCCCTGAACATGGCTTTCGGTCCGCAGGCATAAAAATAAGAACAGTCGGAGTCTTTGAGTTTGTCGGTGACAAGCCCCTTTTCGCCCGCTGTCCCGTCGGCGGTCATTATATGGACTTTTGCGCCTGTTTCTTCGAATTTTTCTTTATAAAAAACATCTTTTGCCGAGTTAAATCCGAGGATCGCGGTCGGCGTTTTTCCCTCTTTTATCAGTTCTTTGCAGAGTTTATAGAGCGGCGGCACGCCTACTCCCCCGCCGACAAGCACGGGAGTTTTACCCGACGCCGAAAGGTCAAAACCGTTTCCGAGACACGCAAGGATATCAAGGCTGTTTCCCGACGGAACTCCCGACAGGGTTTCCGTACCTTTACCGACGACCTTATAAATAACGGTAAGAGAATTGCTGTCGCTGTCACAGACGGATATCGGTCGGCGAAGATAACAGCCGTCGATTTTGATATTTACAAATTGCCCCGATCTCATATCGGGAACATTGCCCGAAAGCCGCATTTCATAAATCCCGTCGGCTATATTTTCATTGCTTTCGATTCTGAGAAATACCTGTTTCATAAGCGCCTCCGTTTTTATTTATTATCCCCGTAAAGGCAAAAAAAATCCTGTCAGTCGACAGGATTTTTCTCATAAGCGATCCGCGGCGAACCGTCGGGTCTGTAAATTATTATTCCTCTTTTCTCAAAGCAGTGCTTTTCTATCGCTTTCTGCATCGCCTTGTTATCGGGGTGAGTGTCTATTCTCAGATGTTTTATTTTTTCTTCGCAAAAAGACATCGCGGAAGAAAAAATTCCTTTCATCTTGCCGTCGCTTGCTATTCTGTGAACGGTTCCGTATTCCTCTTCGGAAAGCCATGAGCCGTCAATTTCGCGGTAAGACGGATCGTCGCCGATGATAAAAGCGAAAACGCCGTGAATATCGTTTCCGTCGGAAACAACATACAGATCTCCGTTTTCCATATCGGTTTTTATGATTTTTTCCGACGGATATCCGTCGCCCCACTGCGTAGGATTCCCGTTTTCCGCCATAAAACGCCTTGCAGCGGCATAAATATCTTTTATTTTTTCAAGGTCGGCGCCCGTTGCTTTTCTTATCATAAAAAAATTCCTCCTCCCGCATTATAACACGGGAAGAGGAATAATTCAAGGCTTATTCTATAAGTCCGCTTTCTTTCAGGAGTATCTCGATATCCGTTCCTTTGACTTTTTTCATCAGAATTTTCAGTGCTTCCTTTTCGCCGAAGGAAAGTTTGATGTCGGTTATCGGTTTCTTATCTATTGCATAGTAGCAGGCGCGGAGGAGTTCTCTGACGTCGTATTTGCTTCCCCAGACTTCGGGAACGCCGCGGTCGACTTTAAGAAGTGTATAAACGGCTTCCATGCCTGTTCTGATAGAATATTCGGTGGTGAATATCGTATCTCTCGGCGTTTCGGCAAACTGACCGAGAAACGCAAAGTTTACGGAGCCTTCGGGAACGACGAGAGGTCTGTCCTCTTTCTTTCTCGGCTGGAAGAATGCGTTGATATAAGGCATAAAGCAGGTCGTTGTGTTGCAAGCGGTCGCCGCAAGATCATCGATCTCGGAAACGGGAACGCCGATATGATAGAGCCATTCACGGCAGACTTCTTCGCCCGTGCAGTCTCTCATGGCTTTCTTTACATAATTACCTTCTTTATTCGTATTGAGAGCATAGACCCAGATAAGGACGTCGTTTTTATTCTGAGACCTAAACTGCGGCTGACGGTTTATCGTCCAGGAAAGATACCAGTTATCGACGCTGTCCTTTACGGTGACGATACCTCCCGTGGTTACTTTTCCCGCTCTCGGGTCTCTCTTGCAGACGTTCATTATATGTTTGATTATTGTTTCGTTTGACGTCTGGACGGTCGCGCTCATCCAGTTCGTTGCTTCGGTGTCGCTGCAGAACTTATCGGGGTTTCCGAATTCGCCGTTTTCAGCCTGTGCCGCGATATTTTTCCAAAGATCCCATGATTCGCCCTTGCCGTTTTCGACTTTTGACAAATCGGGAGAGTGGGTCTGGTCGCCGTAGCAGGACGTATCGGTGCAGCAGCCGTTTGTAATAAATACAAGGTCGTTTTCGGTAAGATCTATTTCCTTTTTCTCGCCGTTTTGCAGATATTCGATTTTTTCGGCGATTTTTTTGCCGTCTTTACGGGAGATTACGACATTTTTCACATCGATTCCGTATTCAACGGTAACGCCGTGAGCCTCAAGGTACTTGACGAGCGGCAAAATCATGCTTTCATACTGATTGTATTTTGTGAAACGGAGAGCGCTGAAATCGGGAAGTCCGTCGATATGGTGAACGTATCTGCAAAGGTAACGTTTCATTTCAAGAGCGCTCGACCAACGCTGGAACGCGAACATCGTCTGCCAATAGAGCCAGAAATTCGTCTCCCAGAAACTGTCGGGAAGAACATCTGAAATTTTCTTATCTTCAAGGTCTTTTTGAGGGGTTAT
>CAKSQP010000127.1 GCA_934486965.1 uncultured Eubacteriales bacterium | reverse complement strand
GCCTGAGGAAACGGGATAAAAATTGAGATACTCAAGACTTCCGACGGGCGCGCCGACCTCATGAACCCAAAGAGAAAAAGACGGTCCCGGGTAACCCCCTCTTCCGATAGCGCACTCTTCATCTTTTCCGTCGCCGTCAATATCAAAGACCTCTCTGTAGGATCTTCCTCCGAAATAATTCTCGGCGGCTTTATAGCCCGCGCTCTCAAGTTCGTCTATGAAAAGCGACGGATCCAAAGCCTTTCTCCTCAGATGCCACGGAAATTTGCCGTCGATATCGTCGCCGTAATTCATACCGTCTTCGGGCGTCCAGTATTCGACGAGTTCATAGTCCCCGTCGCTCTTTTTCTTCACGGTAACTGCCGTCGGACAATAACTGCCCGCGACCTCCTCCACCTGTCCGTTATAGTCGCTGAATTCCTGATATAAAGCCCACATATATACGATCGTACGGTCGAAAGACTTTTCCGTTCCGAGAACTTTGATATTGACCGTGACATAGTTTTCGTCGGTTGCGTCGCTTCGGTTCTCCTCTGCCACGAGGTCGGTTATAAAGGCGGACAAATTGTCGTCGACCGATGTTTTCGGATTTGTAAGAAAACAGAGCGCAACAGCAATGACCGCGACAGTTGCGACCGTAATGATCCAGAATGCGGGCTTTTTACAGTTAAGCACCGACTTTATGCGGTTTTTCACTCCGACTTCGCCGAAAGCCAAAGGACAGACCAAGCCCGTTTTTCGGTTCGTACTGCAATTAAGAAGAGATCGGGAATAATCGGCCTTCTCTTCCGCCGTAAAGCCGACGACGACCTTTTCGTCGCAGGCAAATTCAATATCCCGACAAAGAAGGATATATCCGAGCCAGACAAAGGGATTGAGCCAGTGGAGCGCCAGAATGAGAAAACCGAGAGGTTTCCACAGGAAATCTCTGCGTGCAATATGCGCCTTTTCATGGGCGATAACGTTTTCCGCGTCCTGTTCGGTTATGTTGAAAGGCAGATATATTTTCGGCTTAATAATTCCGAGAACGAACGGAGAGGAAACATTTTCGCTCTGAAAAATATTATCACGCAGAAGAACCGCCGTTTCGACCTTTTTCTTCACTTTAAGATAACTGACCGCGGTGAAAACAATGAAAATCGCAATACCTATAAGCCATACGACCGCGAAAACCGACGTAATATCCGTAAAATGATCCGCGGGTCTTGTAACTCCCTCATACCAGCGGCTTTTAAGATATTCGTTTACACCGCTGTCAAGTTCCGCTATTCCCGATTCGAAATACGGACGCGGAACATCGGCAAGTTTGCTTATTGTCCGTGCACTCGGAACAAGGCTTACGGCGCTTTCGAAATTAAAAGGACAGACAAGTCGGACGGCGACGATTCCCCATAACAGAACCGTAAATTTCCTCGGCGCTTTTTTCATGGGAAAACGAATAATAAGAACGGCAAGGATAAGCCATGTCGCCGAAATGCTCATATTTACGACGTTCAGAAAAACTCCGCTCATTTTTCCTCCCCCTTTTCAAAGCCGTCGATCATCTTTCTTATTTCGGCTATTTCTTTTTCGGAAAGTCTGCGTTTTTTCGTAAACGCCGCAAGAAACGCGGGAACCGATCCCTCAAAGGTCTTTTCCACCATTTCGTCGATTTCCGCCGACTGTATCTCGTCTTTTGTTACAAGGGACGAAACGACCGTATTTTCATTTTTTACTACTCCCCTTTCGGAAAGTCTTTTTATGACGGTGTATGTAGTCGTCGGCTTCCAGCCGAGTTTTTCTTTGCAGAGTTTTACAAGTTCACTGCTTTTTATCGGTTCGTTTTCCCATAAAATGAGGCAAAAACGGTATTCGCTCTCAAAAACTTTCGGTGTGTTCATGTTATCCCCTTTCCGCTCTAACGCAATAGAGTTCATATATACTCTATCACATTAGAGTGAAAATGTCAATACCTTTTCAAAAAAAATTTGCGACGGGAGTTGGGCTGAGGGCTGATAAGGAAGTATTGGTTTCTCACAGTAAAATTCCCCGTATCTTTGTCCAAAGCCTCGCAAGGCGACGGCCTTGCTGCATTTTGAACTTCGATACAAGAAATTTTACTCTGCTACGAAACTGCGTAGCACTTCAAAACAAGATTTTCGAGTGCAAGAAAAGGCAAAAGCACCGGATAATGCTGTCGCATATCCGGTGCTTTTAACGAATTATTGTGCCGAAAGGCGAAGTTTTGAAGCAATGCTTCCTTATCAGACCTCAGCCTTCGTCGCAAATTTTTAATCAAGTTCTTTTTTGCCTGTATACAGTTCGTAATATCTTCCCTTTTGACTTAGAAGTTCGTCGTGGTTTCCGCGTTCGACTATTTCTCCGTGTTCAAGCACCATAATGGCGTCGGCGTTGCGGACGGTCGAAAGTCGGTGTGCGATAACGAACGTCGTACGGTTTTTCATCAGTCTGTCCATACCGTGTTCGATATGCTTTTCGGTTCGGGTATCGACCGAACTTGTCGCCTCGTCGAGAACGAGGATAGGCGCCTTGGAAATTGCCGCTCGGGCGATATTCAAAAGTTGTCGCTGTCCCTGAGAAAGATTTGCCCCGTCGCCTTCGATCACGGTATCGTAGCCGTCGGCAAGACGCATTATAAAACTGTGGGCGCTTGCGGTCTTTGCGGCGGCGACGACCTCTTCGTCGGTCGCGTCAAGGCGTCCGTAGCGGATATTTTCCCTTACTGTGCCCGTAAACAGGTGAGTATCCTGCAGGACCATTGCAATATTTCTGCGGAGCCAGTCTTTCGGCAAAGTTTTTATATCCATACCGTCTATCGTAATTTTTCCGCTGTCGATTTCATAGAAACGGTTGAGCAGATTTGTTATCGTCGTTTTTCCCGCGCCCGTCGAGCCGACAAACGCTATCTTCTGACCCGGTTCGGCATAGAGAGAAATATTTTTGAGGACCGTTTTTTCGGGGATATATCCGAACGAAACGTCTTCGAAAACGACTCTGCCCTCAAGCGTTTCGGGAAGATCGTTATTTACGGTCTCTTCTTCGGTTTCTTTATCGAGGATATCGAAAACTCTTTCAGCGCCTGCAAGAGCCGAAAGCACGGCGCTCGTCTGATTTGAAAGTTCGGAAATAGGCTGTGAAAACTGGCTTGAAAGATTGACAAAAACGGTAAGTCCGCCGATATCAAAGCCTGAAGTAACACAAAGAATACCGCCGACGCCCGCTGTTACGGCGTAGTTTATTTTGCTGATATTCCCCATTACGGGTCCCATAACGCCGCCGTAGAACTGAGCCATAAACTGCTTGTCGCGCAGATCGTTGTTGAGAAGCGAAAATTCTTCGTTGGTATCGTTTTCGTGGCAGAAGACCTTAACGACTTTCTGACCCGTGACGGTCTCTTCGATATAACCGTTCATCGCGCCGAGAGCCGCCTGCTGAGAAGAATAGTATTTTCCGCTCTTTTTCGCGACAAAGGAAGCGCTCTTTATAAATAAAGGAACGAAACAGAGAGTTATAAGAGAAAGCCAGACGTTGGTTATAAGCATTACTATAAGCGTTCCGATAAGAGTTATCGAACCCGAAATAACGCTCAGGATACTCGTATCGAGCATTGTCCCGATATTATCGACGTCGTTTGTAAAACGGCTCATCAGTTCACCCTTGCTCTCCCTGTCGAAAAAACTTACGGGAAGAGTCTGGAGTTTCGTAAAGAGGTCGTTTCTTATCTTTTCCAGAGCGTTCTGCGAAACTTTAAGCATTATGCGGCTCTGAAAATAAGTTGCAACAGCACCTGCGGCGTAGACTGCGCCGAGAACAAGAAGTGCCGCGCCGAAAAGCATTATTTTTCCGAACATATCGGAATCGGGAGAAAGGAACGTATTGATTATCGGGCGGAGCATATACGACCCCGCAAGGCTCGCGCCTGTTTTTATTATCATAAATATCAGAACAACGACAAGGAGAGCCTTTTGCTCGGAGACATA
>CAKSQP010000126.1 GCA_934486965.1 uncultured Eubacteriales bacterium | reverse complement strand
AATCCGCCGAGGATACCGCTCTGTATTTACTGCGGAGGCACCGTCTTTTTTACCACCGGTTCGGCTTTTATCTCCGTTTTTTCTTCGGTTTTGTATAATTCTTCTATCCCTTTTTTTTTCTGAGGAACATAGTTATAATAAGGAGTATACATAATTCCTCCTATTTAAGTCCGGACAAGGCTTTGAGCACGCTTATAGCCTTTATCGCCGTACCTACTTTTTCGGCTCTTTCGCTTCTCATATACGGCTGGATCGCCCGAAGAAGGGTTATATGTCTGTCTGCCGCGGCAAAACTGCCAAGCCCAGAAATACCGGAAGAAAGAACAGGCGTTGAGTCTTCGGTCGGCAAAACGGGTTCGGAAGGCTTATCGCCGCCGCCCGAAATGGATTTTGCGATCTCCCCTATTTTCGCCGCCGCGGCGGGATCGTCTAAAATTTCGGTAATACCCGAAAGAATATCGTTCATTTGCCCACCTATCTTTCGTTCAGGAATTTTTTAATGCCGTCTCTCGCTTTCGGAGAAGTCAGCACAAGCGACAGCATCTGAGGATCGTTCATTATTTTCAGAACCGCCGCTTTTTCTCTGTCGCCGAGCCCCGAAAGAAGTTTTTCGGCGTCTGCTTCGCTTTTCGCGGCATTTTCTATCTTCATACTTTCCGCAGGTCCTATCGTGCGTTTTATGAGTTCTACCGCACTTGCAAGTTTTGCCTTATCAACGCCGTCAAGAAAATTATTCATTCAATCGCCTCCATTACAGTAATAAGTTATGCAAATACGCAAAAAACTGTGATTTTTATTGACTTTAACGTTTATTTTTGCTATATTTTTACAGAGGTACGATATATGAAGATTCTTGTTTTATCCGATTCACACAATATGCTTGCAGACGCGGAAAAAGCGATTGAAAGGCATAACTGCGAATATATTATTTTTCTCGGAGACGTTGCACAAGACGCCGAAATGCTGAGGCGGTTTTATCCACGGAAAGCAATAGCCGCAGTAAAGGGAAACAACGATTATTTTTCCGATTTTCCGGAGAAAATAACGCCTGTATACGAAGGTCACAAAGTCTATTGCTGTCACGGGCATACCCACAGGGTAAAAAGCGGGCTTACTTCCCTTTACTACACCGCAAAAAGCGAAAACTGCGACGTTGCCCTTTTCGGACATACTCATATTCAATTTGCCGAAGAACACGACGGAATACTGTTTCTGAACCCCGGCTCGGTAGGCTTCAAAGGTAATTACGCGATACTTTCGCTCGAAAAAAATAAAAAACCCGAATATTTTCTTTTTTAACTTGAAAACCGTCGATTTTTGTGTTATACTGTTTTGCACGGACCAAAAAGAAAGGGATATAAAATGGAAGAAAGAGTAAGAACGCTGTCTCCGGAAGAAAAACAGCGGAGACTTCAGATAAGGAAAAGAAAGAAAAAAATAAGAAGAATCACAAATATAATGTTTTTCGCGGCGACGGTTATATGTGCCGCGGTCTTTGTCGTTTCCCTTATAAACTGGCTCAGATATTCTATCCCCGGAGGAAACGCCGACGGACAGATAAAAGAAGCAAAAGAAGCGTATGCGAAAGCGGAAGAACAGATATCCTCCGTCTCGACAGAAAAAGACGCCCTGCAGAAGGAAGTCGACGCTTTGCAGGCGGAACTCGACAAATATAACGACGATTAAGGAGACGGAGAAATGAAATTCAAAGTTTTATGCGTGATTTTTTCCGCCGTTTTCCTCGTCGGAGCCTTCTTTATTTCTTCTCAGGCAAAGGAACTCAGAGCGACAGCCGACAGAAAAAACGCAGAAGTTGCGGCGGCAAAGAAAGCCGCAGAAGAAAAGACTGCGGAAGCGGAAGCGGTCGTTACCGAAATTTCAACGCTTCAGCAGAAGAAAACGGATATTGCAAAACAGATCGAAGAAGCAAAAGTATTAAAGGCATATTTGACGACCGACGTCGTTTATCTGACTTTTGACGACGGACCGTCGCCGAATAACTGCGAAAAAATTCTCGATATATTAAAGGAAAACGACGTAAAAGCAACTTTCTTTGTCGTCGGAACGTGGCTTGACCCCGAAAACAGGAATTACAGCGAAAAATCGGTCAAGATGTTAAAGAGAATGGCAGACGAAGGGCATACGATAGGTATTCACGCCTACAACCACGATTATACTGCTATCTATAAGAGCGTTGACGCGTTCTTTAACGATTTCGACAAAGTAGAAAAACTCATAACCGATATAACTGGCAAAAAACCGTCGGTCATGCGTTTTCCGTCAGGTTCGATCACGGCAAAAGGCTTTTGTAAGAAATACAGCGGCAGTGAAGACACTTTCCCGACAATTACGGCAAAACTCAAGGAACGCGGCTATATGATAGTCGACTGGAATATGGATTCCAACGACTGGAGACACGGACAGACCGCCGACGGGATAAAATCCGTAGCGACGAAATTCGCGATCGACATTCAGCAGAATCACCCGAAAGCCGCAGTTCTTTCACTCATGCATGAAAAAGACCTTTCGGTAAGCGTTCTTCCGGACGTCATCAAAATTTTCAAAAAATACAATTATACTTTTATGCCGGTTCAGAACGGAGGCTACACCGTCATTCAGGCGGCTTCTTAAGGATATAATATGAAAAGAATAGTAATCAAAATAGGAACTTCGACCCTCACCCACGACACGGGAAAACTCAATCTGAAACTTATAGAAAAATACGCACGGGTAATGGCGGATCTGCATAACAGCGGATATGAAATCGTCTTTGTCACCTCGGGCGCTATCGCCGTAGGTGTTTCAAAACTCCGCATAGCGCGCCCTGCCGATACTGCGGGCAAGCAGGCTGTCGCGGCGGTCGGACAAAGCGAACTTATGAGTATTTACGACAGTTTCTTTAACGATTACGGCTGTCAGATAGGTCAGATCCTCTTAACAAAAGACGTTATGACAAACGACGCAAGACGTCAGAATGTAACGAATACTTTCAACACATTGCTGAAAATGGGGTGTATTCCCGTCGTCAACGAAAACGACTCGGTAGAGGTCGCGGAAATCAAATTCGGCGATAACGACACTCTTTCGGCAATCGTCGCGGACTGCATAAAAGCGGATATGCTGATACTTTTAACGGATATTGACGCTCTTTACGACGGCGATCCGAGAAAGAACCCGAACGCAAAAAAAATAGATGTTGTCGAAACCATTTCGGCGGAAATCGAAAATCTTGCAGGAGACGCTGGCTCAGACAGAGGAACGGGAGGAATGGCGACCAAAATCGCGGCGGCAAAAATAGCGACCGAAAAAGGCATAACAGTCGCTATCGGAAACGGCAAAAATCCCGATATCATCTATGATTTTATTGAGGGCAAAAATCCCGGAACTGTATTCAGAGCAAAAGGAGTAGCGTTATGACAGTAACAGAAAACGGAATTCACGCAAAAGAAGCGTCGTACAAAACGGCACTGCTTTCCGCAGAAGATATAGACGCCGCCCTGATTCTTATTGCTGACGATATCGTCAAAAATACAGATATAATTCTCGAAAAAAACGCCGAGGACGTAAAACTTGCCGCAGAAAACGGAATGAATGAGATAATGCTCGACAGGCTTTCTCTCTCGGCTGAAAGAATTAAAGGCATCGCAGAGGGCGTCCGTCAGGTTGCCGCCCTTCATTCGAAAGTCGGTGAAGAAACAGAGGTCACGACCCGCCCGAACGGGCTTAAAGTTTTCAAAAGAATCGTTCCGCTCGGCGTTATTGCGATGATTTTCGAATCGCGCCCCAATGTTACGGTCGACGCCGCAACCCTTGCTTTGAAGACGGGAAACGCAATAATCCTCCGCGGCGGAAAAGAAGCGCACAAAACAAACGCCGCGCTCACCGAAATAATGCAGAAAGCCCTTGAAAAATCGGGCATTGACAAATACGCGATCCAACTCGTCGAAGATACTTCGAGAGATTCGGCAAAGGCGCTCATGACAATGAAAGAATATGTCG
>CAKSQP010000125.1 GCA_934486965.1 uncultured Eubacteriales bacterium | reverse complement strand
GTGTGCGTCTTCTCATGTTTCGGTAAACGGAAAACCCGCAAAACCCTCGAAAGACGTTTCCGTCGGAGACGTTGTCGAGATAACCTTCGGAAACAGGACCGTGAAATTCGAGATAATGAAAATATCGGAACATACAACAAAGGATCAGGCAGAGGAGATGTATAGAATTATCCTCTGATTTGTCATATTTGCTTCCTTTTTACCGTATTTATTTGGTAGAATATTTTTACGGGAGGAAGCAGAATGGACGGCAAGTTATCCGGCAATATCGTTCTTGAAAACAGAGAAAAACTTTATTTATCGGGAGTTACGGATTCGGAGAGTTTCGACGAGACCTGCGCCGCCCTGATAACAAACCTCGGAAGAATAGTGATAACGGGCAAAAACCTTCATCTGGCGAAACTTTCGCTCGAAACGGAGGAAGCGACTGTCGAGGGCTTTATTTCTTCCGTTTCCTACGTTGAAAAGCGCGAAAAAAAGAACGAAAGTCTTTTGACCAGACTTTTCCGCTGATGGGCTTTTCGGTCGTTTCTCAGTTGTCGCTTTTTATCGCGGCTGTCGTATTTTCATTTATTGTCGGAATTGAATATGATTTTTTCAGGATACTGAGAGTCGCCTTTGACCGTGGCTCGACGGCGGTTTTTATCGAAGATCTTTTGTTTTTTATTATTTGCGCCGTCGAATTTCCGATTTTCTGCTTTTTATTTGCGGACGGAGAGATAAAGTTGTATGTCGTCGCGGTTTGCGCGGCGGGGTGTTCTTTATATTACCTGACGGTCGGAAAGTTTATTTACGGAAGACTCAAAAAGACGGTTCTGAAAATCAAAGGAAAGAGAGGCAATAAGCAGATTTCTTCTGCGAAAAAAGAAAGTGAAAACGAAACTTCTTAATATAGTGCTTGCTGTAATTCTCGTTATCTGCGTCGTTACCGGTATAGGAAAATTCCTTCCGGACATCGCGTCGAAAAATGCCGAGATCGATAAACTTAATTCGGCGATAACCGAGCAGAAGTTGAAAAATAATGAACAGGCCTCTCTCAACGAGGAACTCAAGGATCCCGACGGCAAAGACGATGTTTACCGCATTATCGCGGAGGACAACGGCTACGCCAAGAACGACGAGACTATTTATAAAGACGTAACAGGCAACTGATAACAGGGAATTTGGAGGAAAAAACCGTATGTCCGTAGAAGTGGGCAAAATTTATAACGGAAAGGTCAGCGGGCTGACTAAGTTCGGTGCTTTCGTCAAACTTGAAAGCGGGGAGTCGGGAATGGTTCACATTTCCGAAGTCGCGGACGCTTATGTTTCCGAAATCAAGGATTTTTTGTCCGAAGGGCAGGACGTTTCGGTAAAAGTTATCAATATCGACGATAAAGGTCGGTATAATTTTTCAATCAAGAAAGCGGTTTCGGAAGAGAAAAGGGAAGAACCTTTCAGAAAACCGAAAAAAGAAGTTTCCTTTGAAGATATGCTCAGCCGTTTCAAACAGGAAAGCGACGAGAAATTTGCGGGAAACAAAAATTTAAGAGACCTTAAAAGGTCCGGCGATAAACGCCGTAAATAAGAAAAAAAGAGCCGTCGGTAATGTTTTTCATTACGGCGGCTTTGGATTTCCTTTTTTTATATATTGTTTTTAGTTTCGCCGTCCGTTATAATTACGGCGGAGGCGATTTTATGAAAAAAATAAAAATAACCCCTGAGGTTGCGAAAAAGACGTTTCTTGCGGCTGCATTTGCGGTGATATTCTGCGTGATAGTTTCGCTTTCGGCGTTTTCTTTCGAAATGACCGAGAGTCTTTCTCTTTTTTTCAGAGACGCTATCGGCTGTTCCGTTCTTTCTTTCGTTCTTTATCTCGGGGTACATATTTCGGAAGTCAAAAAGCAATAGTTCGGGAGTATTTATGCAATTCGGAATTTCAACGGCATGCTTTTATCCTGAGACGGTCGAAGCGTCTCTTGAAAAAGCGGCGAAAACAGGTTATAAAAACATTGAGATATTTTTCAATACGGACAGCGAGTATTCCGACTCTTTTATATCGGAAATAAAGGCTTTTACCGAAGAACACGGAATTGCCGTGGTCTCCGCTCACCCCTATACGTCTTTTGCGGAGCCTCAGTATTTCTTTTCCGATTATAAAAGACGGTACGACGACGGTATGGAGATATATAAACATATTTTTCATCAGATTGCGAAACTCGGAGTCCGTATTTTCCAGTTTCACGGCGCGTTTCTCAGACAGAACGTCGCGATTTCGCCCGAAAGGTATGCGGAAACTTATATCGATCTGAAAAATGCCGCCGCAAAAGAGGGGATAATCTTTTCTCAGGAAAATGTCGGGAGGTGCCTTTGCGGAAAGAAAGATTATATCAATTCTCTTGTTGATATCTTGGGCGATGAAATAAGTTTTACGCTCGATATAAAACAGGCGGGACGCAGCGGGGAAGACCCTGAAGAGATCGCGAAAGTAATGAAAAATATAAATATGGTTCATATAAACGATGCGACAGAAACGGAGGACTGCCTGTTGCCGTGCTGCGGCACCCGCGACCTTCTGGGTATCAAACATACCCTTGGCAGCCTTGGCTTTTCGGGCGTTTATATGACCGAAGTCTATTCAAAAAACTATTCGGATATTTCGGATATTATAAATTCGAAAAACAAACTCGAAACGTTGTTTTCGGAGAATTGCAAATGAATACTTTCAGTCTGATAAAACGGTTTTCTTCTTATTACAGGCCTTATAAATTTACGTTTGCCGCCGACATTTTCTGCTGTCTCGCGGTTATCGGAGTCGATCTTTCCTTTCCGATGATAGTCCGCCATATACTTAACGACGGACTTTCTTCTTCGGGGCTTGATCTGTCCGTTATTCTTTCATCATCGGCGCTGTTGCTTATCTTAAGAATATTCGACCTGTTTTTCAATTATTATATTTCCTGTTGCGGTCATGTCATGGGCTCGAAGATCGAAACCGATATGCGTTCGAAATTATTTTCCCATCTCGAAAAGATGTCGTTTTCGTATTATGACAATACCAAAGTCGGCTATCTTATGTCGAGGCTTACTACCGACCTTTTTGATATCGCCGAATTTGCGCACCACTGTCCCGAAGAATTTCTCAGTGCCGCGGTGAAGATCATCGGTTCGTTCATTATTCTTTCGACGATAAGCCTGAAAGTTACGGCGGTCGTTTTTGCAATGCTCCCGTTTATGATCGCGTTCTCCTTTATCTATAACGGGAAAATGCGCAAGGCATTCAGACTCCAGCGGGAACAGATAGCGGAGATAAACGCCAACGCCGAAGACAGCCTCGGCGGAATAAGAGTCGTAAAATCTTTTGCAAACGAAGAAATAGAGCGCGAAAAGTTTGAAAAGAACAATAAAAAGTTTCTTGATATCAAGAAATCCACTTACCGCTATATGGGAATATTCAACAGCGGAGTTCGGTTTTTTGACGGGATCATCTATCTTTCGGCAGTCCTCTTCGGCTCTCTTTTCATAATGGACGGCAGTATCGAAGTTTCGGATCTGGTCGCGTTTCTTCTTTACATTTCGACGCTTCTTAACGCGATATCCCGCGCCGTACAATTTACGGAACAGTTCCAGCGCGGGCTGTCCGGTTTTCAGAGATATACCGAAATTATGGACACTCCCGCAGAGATAACCGACAGTCCCGACGCGGTGTCCGTTGAAAACGTAAAGGGAGATATTTCCTTTAATAATGTTACTTTCTCTTATTCCGAGGGCTCCGGCGAAGTTCTTACACACATCGACCTTCAGGTAAAAAGAGGGGAGACCGTCGCTATCGTCGGTCCGTCGGGAGGAGGAAAAAGCACTCTTTGCAGTCTTATTCCCCGTTTTTACGATGTTTCCGACGGCTGTATCCTGCTTGACGGCGTCGACATAAGAAAGATAACGCAGAAGTCTCTTCGCGAAAATATAGGAGTCGTTCAGCAGGACGTATACCTGTTCGGCGGGACGATACGCGAAAATATTGAATACGGCAAACCCGGAGCGACCTTCGA
>CAKSQP010000124.1 GCA_934486965.1 uncultured Eubacteriales bacterium | reverse complement strand
CCCGACAGCCGCGACCGTTTACCGCGAGGTCTCGGGGGAAATTCCGCATATAAGCCTTGCAACGGTCTACCGCAATCTTTCCGATCTCTGCGACGACGGCAAACTTATAAGAATAGTTTCCGACGACGGTGTGACTCACTATGACGCCAATGTCGAAAGACACCATCACCTGACTTGCAGCGAATGCGGAACGGTCGTCGATGTCCCGATACAGTTAAACATTGATATCTCTTCGGTCAAGGACTGTGAAATTAACGATTACGAAGTTATGTTTTACGGAAAATGCCCGAATTGCTCAAAAAAATAATATATTTACTTTATGGAGGTTTTTGAAAATGAAAAAATTTGTATGTCCTGTTTGCGGTTATGTCCATGAGGGTGACACCCCTCCCGAATTCTGTCCGGTATGTAAAGTTCCCGGCTCGAAATTCACCGAAGTTACCGGCGAAATGAAACTTGCCGCAGAGCACGTTTTCGGAGTCGGAACAAAACTCGATAACGTTTCCGAAGAGGATAAAGCGTATATCCTCGAACAACTCAAAGCGAACTTTACGGGTGAGTGCAGCGAAGTCGGAATGTATCTTTGCATGGCGCGTATCGCGCACAGAGAGGGATACCCCGAAATCGGACTTTACTGGGAAAAAGCGGCTTACGAAGAGGCTGAACATGCGGCAAAATTCGCCGAACTTCTCGGTTCCGAACTTGAACCGAATATGACGGCGTCCACCGAAAAGAACCTCAAATGGAGAGTTGACTGCGAATACGGTGCAACTCAGGGTAAATTCGACCTTGCGGCGTGCGCAAAGAAAAACGGACTTGACGCGATCCACGATACCGTCCACGAAATGGCTCGCGACGAAGCCCGGCATGGAAAAGCATTTGAAGGTCTTCTCAAGAGATATTTCGGTAAATAATTATGGAAAACTATACCGTTTGTCATTGCAAAAAAGTGACTTATGCCGATATCGAAGACGCACTCGTCACCGAAACTCATTTTGAAAACGTCGAAAAAGCATTTGAAGACGTTCAGAAGATAACGCACTGTTCGACGGGCTGCGGCGGCTGTCACGGAAAGATCCTCGATATAATTTCACAGATAATGATGAATAAATAAGGAGAAAAACATGAAATACATTTGCCCCTGCGGCTACGAATACGACCCTGCGGTCGGCGACCCCGAAAACGGAATCGCACCGGGAACTGCCTGGGAAGACGTCCCCGAAGATTGGGTCTGCCCCGTCTGCGGTCTCGGAAAAGACGCATTCGACGCCGAATAAAATAAAAGGACAGGCACATACGGTGTCTGTCCTTTGTCAAATTGTAAATTTATCCGAAAATCTTGAAACAAACGATTGACACTTTGTTTTTTATCGGTTATACTGAAAAAAACGGGTGAGCACCTACCGTATGTAAGGCTATCTTGCATACGGTTTTGCTTTAAGAAGAGAGGAAAGAACATGAAAAATCTGAAAGGGACCCTGATACTCCTGCTTACCGCGATGATCTGGGGTATTGCGTTTGTCGCACAGGACGCGGCGGCGGGGAATATCGGTTCATTTACTTTTAACGGCTCGCGCTCCGTGCTTGCGGCGGTTTTCCTGCTTGTCGTTATCCTTATAAAGGACGGCTCGAAAAAACAGAAAATCATTCCCGAAAAAGCGGAAGCGAAAAAAATTCTCAAAGCGGGAATTATCTGCGGCGTTTTTTTAAGCATTGCGGTAAATTTGCAGCAGCTCGGAATCGCTGCGTATCCCGACGGAGTCGCCGTTTCGGGACGTTCGGGCTTTCTTACCGCGACATACGTCGTAATGGTCGCCGTCGTTTCGCTTTTCTTCGGAAAAAAACTCAATGTTTCCCTTGTCGTTGCGGTCGTCGGCTGTATGGCGGGAATGTATCTTCTCTGTCTTTCGGGCGGAATTTCGGGAATTTATACGGGCGATGTTCTCGTTTTCTTATGTGCGATAGCCTTTACCTGCCATATCCTCGCGGCGTACACATTTTCGTCTCTTGACACTGTAAAAGTCTCCTTTATTCAGTTTGTCGTCGTTTCCGTTCTGTCGTTTATTCCCGCAATTATTTTCGAGAAAATCGAGTGGCAGTTTCTTGTTTCGGCATGGCTCCCGATAGTATATGCGGGCGTTTGTTCGAGCGGAATAGGCTACACATTGCAGATGATAGGTCAGAAATATGCCGAACCCGCAGTAGCGTCTATCGTTACGAGTTTTGAGTCGGTGTTTGCCGCCCTTGCAGGCTGGGTGATTCTGGGACAGAGCCTTTCCGGAAAAGAACTTCTCGGCTGCGCGCTTATGTTTGTCGCGATAATCGCCGCCCAGATCCCCGACGTAATAAGCGAAGTAAAGAAAAAGAGGTCTGTAAAAATATAACGGGTTGTAAAATTCTTACAACCCGTTTTCTCTATCTGCTTGTTTCGGCAATGAAGTTCCCGAGAATTTCTTTCGCTTTATCAATATCGTTGTCATAAAGTTTGCTTCGCATATCCGACCAGAGTTCATATACGTCCGAACGCATATCGCTCCATTGTTTGTAGCACGTTGAACGGGCGCTGTCCCAAAGTTTATATTCATTCGAACGTGCGTTGTCCCATTCCGAATACGGAATTTTATTGTAAGCGTCGTCTAATACACCGCTGTAGAAGTCGTCGTAAAGGTTATCCAAAAGTCCGCTGTAAATACCGTCGTAAAGAATATCTGCGGCATTGTCGTAAATACAGTCGTAAATTCCGTCGATCGCGTCATACATCTGATCTGCCGACAGCCCCGAGTTCAAAACCGTTTCCGCATATAATGCGGCAGAATTTTTCAGACTGTCCGAAATTTGTTTCGAAACATTTTCTGTTTCACCGTAAAAAGCCTCAATATCGGCGATCTTTTCGGTATATTCCGAATATGTCGGAATTTCCGCCTTCAGTGCTGCGTATTTTTCCGACAACGCGGAGACCGCTCTTTCCGTTTCGTTGTTTATTTGTTCTTCCAAAGATTTTAACGGTGAAAAGTCGATATCTTCTTCGTCCGGACGGTTTTCGCTTTCCCTTGCTTTGCCTGAGGCGGCGTTCGTTAAAACATCTTCGATATCCGTTTTCCCCGAATAAAACTTACCGAAAACTTCCGAATATGTATTGTAGAGTACCGAGAAGGCCTCGGTACTTTTATCGTACATATCTCCCCATGCACCGCTGTATTCATTATAGAAACGGTTGAACAGTTCAGAGTATTCTTTATACTCCGTCTTATTGTATCCGAGTTTTATCAAATCGTAACATTTATCATACATCTTTTTCATGGAGGCGTCCCATTTGTCGCTGTAAGAGTCCATTGCATTTGTCCATGCCGCATAGATATCGTTCATTGCGGTGCCGTAATCGGAAATATGTTCTTTCGAAACGCAAATGTAGTAATCGGAGGATACTGCTTTCAGCGCGTCAAAAAACCCGTCCGCGTCTTTTGATATATCCGCATAAAAATCCGTGATTTTTGTTTGATTTGCATTATAACTGTCAAAGGTATCGCCCAATTCTTCAATAAGGGCGGTCGTTTTTTCTTCCGTTCCTGTTCCGTATTTTTCGCCCGACTCCGTTATGAATGTTACCATATTCTGAAGATCGCCGCTGTCATATCCGTATTTTTTCGCGCCTTCGCTTTTGTTTCCTCCGCAACCGCATAGGGAAAATACCAGAGATAAAATAAGTATCGCCGAAAATAATTTCTTAAACATAAAAAATGATCCTTTCCGTCATTTCGCGGATTTCACTATCCGCCATATTGAACGCTCAGAATAGTTGTATTTCTGTGCCAGTTGAAGCGCATTTTTACCGTCATATTCTTCTACTATCGATTTGTGGATATGTTCTCTTGAGAAAAGTCTGTTCGGAAACGAAATTTGCATACCCCGAAACAGCTCGTAAATGACGATAGTATTCTCAATGCCTATTACTTGCGCCATCTCGCGGTATATTTCGTTAAGTTTTTCGAAATCGTTTTCCAACAAACTCACCGCCCGCTTTTTGTAATTGCCAACATGATAACACCCCGTTGCGGACATAGCAAACGACAATATCATTATGTTTGACAGTCTCTTTTTTCTTTTTCATAAAAAACTCCTTTCCGAACGGTTATTATTCCGTCCGGAAAGGAGTTTGTAATTTTCGCGGCTGTTTTATTTAACAGAATGCCCTTACG
>CAKSQP010000123.1 GCA_934486965.1 uncultured Eubacteriales bacterium | reverse complement strand
AGACGACCCAGACCGAACAGGTCACGACCGCTATCGCGAAAGGCGCTACCGCTCTTATCGTAAATGTTGTTGATACCGGCTCCAATGACGCTGCTCAGAACATTGTCGATATGGCAAAAGCAAAGAACATTCCCGTAATCTTCTTCAACCGTTCTGTTGAAGAATCCGTTGTTTCGAGTTATGACAAATGCGTATTCGTAGGAACCGACTACGAAATGGCAGGTCACATGCAGGGCGAAATGATAGGTAACTATCTTGTAGAAAACTTCGCAAACCTCGACCTCAACGGCGACGGCAAAATCAGTTATGTAATGTTCAAAGGTCAGGAAGGCAACATGGAAGCCATCGCCCGTACTCAGTACGGTGTCGAAGACGCTGACGCTATCCTTACCAAAGCAGGCAAACCCGCGCTTTCTTTCTACGACGCTTCGAACTCCAACAAATATCTTGTTGACCAGAACGGCCAGTGGTCCTCTGCGGCGGCTACCGACTATATGTCCACTATCCTTGCTCAGTACAGTGAAGCAAACAACAACATGGTTGAACTTGTTATCGCTAACAACGACGAGATGGCTCTCGGCGCGATCTCCGCTCTTCAGGCGGCAGGTTACAACAAAGAAGGCGGCAAAACTATCCCCGTATTCGGAGTTGACGCTACCGACGCTGCAAAAGACGCTATAAAGAACGGCACAATGACCGGTTCTATCAAACAGGACGCTGACGGAATGGCGAAAGTTATTTCGACCATCGCTCAGAACTTCCTCGGCGGCAAGGCTACTTTCGAAGGTATCAACGCTGACGACAAAGTAGGCGAATGGAGAGTAAATATTCCTTACGCAACCTACACCGGCGAATAATTCAGTAATTTAATGTGAGGGGCAGCGGCGAAAGCTGCTGTCTCCTCTCCCTTTAAGGAGAACTGTTCTATGAATAACGAAATCACAAATGAAAACACCGTTCGCGGCGAAAAAGATATGCCGCTTCTGCGAATGGAAGGCATAGAGAAAGTTTTCCCGGGAGTCAAGGCTCTTGACAAGGTAAATTTAAGCGTAAAGGCCGGTACCGTACACGCTCTGATGGGTGAGAACGGAGCGGGAAAGTCGACGCTTATGAAATGCCTGTTCGGAGTATATACAAAGGACGCGGGGAAAATTTATCTTGACGGTAAAGAGGTCGAATTCAAAAATCCGAAAGAAGCGCTTGAAAACGGAGTCGCAATGGTTCACCAGGAACTCAATCAGGCTCTCAAACGCAACGTAATGGATAATATGTGGCTCGGCCGTTTCCCGAAAGTCGCAAAATTCGTACCGCTGACGAGCGAAAAGAAAATGCTTACCGAAACGCAGGCAATTTTCGATAAACTTGAAATAGATGTCAACCCGAAGACCGTTATGAGCAAACTGCCGGTTTCGAAAAGACAGATGGTTGAAATCGCGAAGGCGGTTTCCTATAACGCGAAAGTTATTGTTTTCGACGAACCGACCTCTTCTCTTACCGAAGACGAAGTCGAACATCTTTTCAGAATTATAAATATGCTCAAAAACCAGGGCTGTGCAATAATCTATATTTCTCACAAAATGAAGGAAATTCTTGAAATTTCCGACGAAGTCACGATAATGCGTGACGGAAAGTGGATAGCGACAAAAGACGCGAAAGACCTTACCACAGGCGAAATAATCAAACTCATGGTCGGACGTGAACTCACAAATCTCTATCCTCCCAAAACAAATGTCGTAGGGGACGTTCTCCTTGACGTAAAAGACCTTACCGCCGAATATTCAAAACTCAAAGACGTTTCGTTTGTCGCCCGTAAAGGCGAAATAATCGGTGTCGCGGGTCTTGACGGATCGGGCAGGACCGAACTTCTCGAAAATCTTTACGGAACTGCGACGAGAAGAAGCGGAGAAATGACCCTCGACGGAAAGAAGATAAAGAACCGCAATGCCAGAGAATCCATAAAGAACGGCTTTGCGCTTCTTACCGAAGAACGGCGCGCGACGGGCATTTTCGGGATATTAAGTATCCGCGATAATGCAACGATCTCAAGCCTTGACAAATGCAAGGTCGGACCGTTCTTAAGTAAACGGAAACTGAAAAAGAGCACCGATTGGTGTATAAAATCAATGAGAGTCAAAACTCCTTCGCAGGAGACGAAGATCAGGTCTCTTTCCGGAGGAAACCAGCAGAAAGTCATTCTGGGGCGCTGGCTGCTTACCGAACCCACAGTTCTTCTGCTTGACGAGCCGACAAGAGGTATCGACGTCGGCGCAAAATATGAAATATATCAGCTTATTATAGATCTTGCCTCAAAAGGCAAGACGGTCTTAATGGTATCTTCCGAAATGCCCGAACTTCTCGGCGTTTGCGACAGGATACTCGTTATGTCCGGAGGAAAGCTTGCGGGTGAAGTCGACGCAAAGACCACGACGCAGGAAGAAATTATGGCACTCGCTGCCAAATTTGCATAATCGAGGAGATAATTATGGCTACCGAAACAATCAAAAAGAAAAATCGCCTTGCTTCCCGGATAGACGAGTTCAAGGCAAAATCGCCGCTTGATAAACGCAGAGCGATAACCGACCTGCTGTTTAACAACGCAATGTATATCATTATTGCGATTGCTATAATCTATATTGCAATAAAAGTTCCCGCATTTCTCTCAACTTCTTCAATAGTAAACATCATTTCTCTTACCGCGGCTAAGTTGCCTATCGCTCTCGGTATAGGCGGCGCAATCGTCCTTACCGGTACCGATATTTCGGCAGGCCGATGCGTAGGTCTTACCGCTTGTATCGCAGCGTCACTGTTGCAGATGACGACCTATTCAAACAAGATATTCCCGAATATCGGCGTGTTCCCGCTGTGGGCGGTCCTTCTTATAGTCATCGCCGTCGGAGCACTTGTCGGACTTGTAAACGGTTTCTTTGTCGCTAAATTCAAACTTCACCCGTTCATA
Organism: uncultured Eubacteriales bacterium; assembly: GCA_934486965.1. Classification (GTDB taxonomy): domain Bacteria; phylum Bacillota; class Clostridia; order Oscillospirales; family UBA644; genus Geddesella. The sequence goes on along the minus strand of CAKSQP010000123.1, from coordinate 1,345 downwards.
GTTACTCTTTCGACGCAACTTATCGTATTCGGTATAGTCCTTATGTACCTTATGCTCGGAGGAAACAACGGTCAGACCCTTTCCGGTCTTGATCCTTCTTACACAGACTTTATCCGCGGCACGCTCTTTACGATAGGCGATGTTGCCGTTCCGAAATATGTTCTCTACTCGGTGATCCTTACCGTTATCATGTGGTTTATATGGAACAAGACGAAGTTCGGTAAGAATATGTTCGCCGTAGGTTCTAACGAAGAAGCGGCTAATGTCTCCGGCGTCAATGTTTTCTGGACGATCGTTCTCGTATTCGTTCTTGCAGGCGCTATGTACGGTATCACCGGCTTTATCGAAGGCGCGAGAATCGCTTCTTGCTCGGCGAACACCGGTCTTAACTATGAATCTGACGCTATTGCGGCGTGTGTTATCGGCGGCGTTTCGTTCGTCGGTGGTACAGGTAAGATCAGCGGTATCGTTATCGGAGTTTTCCTTCTCCAGATAATCTTCGTAGGTCTTAACTTCCTTTCAGTTGACGCGAATATGCTTTACGTCATCAAAGGTCTTATAATCCTTGTTGCATGCGCTATCGATATGCGTAAATATCTCAGCCGTAAATAATTGACAGGACGGTATTTTGTTATGAATGAAAAAACTCCCGAAACCGTAAAGGAAAAATCGAACGGCGGGCTGTATGCAAAAGTCAAGATGTCCGTGAAAACGGCGAATATGCTTGTTCTTATTCTGCTTGCGGCGCTGATCATCGTAACTCTTTTCCTTGTAAAAAACAACGGATTTACGGTGTCTTTCGATACCGACGGCGGGTCGTCCGTCGAAAGCGTCAGAGTTCTTCATTCCGAAAAAATATCTCTTGAGGAAGATCCCGTAAAAGAGGGTTATGTCTTTACCGGTTGGTATCTTGATAAGGCTTGCACCGTAAAGTGGAATCCCGAAGAAGATGTCGTTACCGGAAGTATGACTCTGTATGCGGGTTGGAAAGAAAAATAAAGAATTGTCAGGGGGCTGTAAAAACATAAGATTTTTACAGCCCTTTCGCTTTTCCGCTATTGCAATTTCCGCCGCGAAATGGTATAATTTACATAGAAATAAATTTCGGAGGAAATTCTATGAACTATACCGTTCTTGTGGTCGACGACGAGACCGATCAGCGCAGAGCCCTTGTTTCGAGAGTCGAGTGGGAAAAGGCGGGGTTTGAGGTCGTCGGAGAAGCCGAAAACGGGATCGAAGCCCTTGACCTTATAGATACGCTTGAACCCGACCTTGTAATGACCGACATTAAAATGCCGATGATGACGGGACTTGAACTTGCCGCAAAGATACATGAGGAAAGACC
>CAKSQP010000122.1 GCA_934486965.1 uncultured Eubacteriales bacterium | reverse complement strand
GTTTCACGGTCTTCTTTGTCTTCGACCGCTACGATTACGGGGGACTGCCTGCCCATTCCCGTTGCGGCAAAAGTTCCCGCTTCGAGAATTGCCGAAAGTTTTTCTTCTTCAACGGGTCTGTCCGAATAACTTCTTACGCTTCTTCTGTTTTTGATAGTTTCCAGAACTTCGTTTGTCATTTTCTTTTCTCCTTTTTACTGAAAATTCGGTTTATAAACAAATAAAGAATATTTATCGCAGGGATCGAGATCACCGCCGAAATTATATCGGTTATGAGTAAGGAATTCGGGAGCGGCACGAACTCAAGCACCGATCTTCTGCATATCAGGGCGGCTGAAACGAATATCACGGTCATCGCCGCAAACATCGCTTTCCTTAATTTCGTGAACGGTTTGCAGACGCGGAAAACGGTCACGAACCCGATAAATCCCATAACGAGTATGGAGGCTGTCGCCGTTTCGGCATGGCTTGCTTTTGTGAAATACGACACGGTGAGGACCGCAATGACCGAAAGAACGGTTGTTACGGCGCTCGGCAGAGCCTTTGCGAAAGTATTTTTTATAAAATTCCCTCTGATAATTCCCGTGTCGGGCTCAAGCGCCAGCACAAAAGACGGAAATCCTATCGTGATGCTGCTTACAAGCGTCAGTTGTATCGGCTCGTACGGGAATGCAAAAGGCAGTATCAGCAACAAAAATGTTATCGCAATAGAATAAAGCGTCTTTACTATAAACAGGGAAGAGGAACGGGAAATATTGTTTATTACCCGCCGACCTTCGAAAATTATCTTCGGAACGGAGTTGAAGTCCGAATCCATAAGCACGAGGTTCGATACTCTTTTTGCCGCCTCGCTTCCCTGTGCCATTGCGATACTGCAGGACGCTTCTCTTAAAGCGAGAACGTCGTTTACGCCGTCGCCGACCATCGCAGGTGTTTTGTTTGCGTCTTTGAGCGCCTGAACTATTATTCTTTTCTGTTCGGGCTTTACTCTTCCGAAAACGTTGTATTCCGTCGCCGCGCCTCTTACTTCCTCTTCCGTAAGGTCGGAAAGATCTATGTATTTTTCGTATCCCGAAATTCCTGCTCTTCGCGCGATCTCAGACACTGTCTTCGGGTCGTCGCCCGAAATCATTTTTATTTCAACGCCGTTTTCCCTGAAAAATGAGAAAGTTTCTTTTACATTATCTCTCAAAATATCTTCGATTATTATAAGGGACAGCGGTTCTGCCGAAAGTATTTTCTCTTCTTGGACTTCTCCTTTTGCAAGAAGCAGGACTCTGTAACCCTCCTCGGCGTACTTCTTTACTTTTTCGGAAACTTCCGCGTCGCGGGAGATGAATGCCGGTGCTCCGAGAATATACGTTTCTCCGCCTAATATATACGCCGCCCATTTTCTTGCCGAAGAAAACGGGATATTTGTCTTTGCGGTCATCGTTTTTTCTTTGCCGAAATATTCGGAAAGCGCAGCCGCTGTGAAGTTTTCGTCGGACGACTCCGCGGCGATGTTCCGCATTATTTCGGAAATGTCGGTTCCCGAAAGATCTTCGGTCTTTCTGACGGACATTTTCCCCGTTGTGACCGTACCCGTTTTGTCAACGCAGAGAACGTCGACTCTCGCAAGGGCTTCTATTGCGTAAAGGTCCTGAACGAGAACGTTTGCCTTTCCGAGTTTTATAACGCTCAGTGCGAGCGCTATGCTCGTTAAGAGGTAAAGCCCCTCGGGTATCATTCCGATTATCGCGGCGGCGGTCTTTTCTATCGACGAAAGCGGGTCAAGTCCTACCGAAAGCCACTGTCTCAGGAACAGAAGCAGACCGAGCGGTATAATTGCTATTCCGACCGTCTTTATTATTTTATCAAACGCCGAGGTTATCTCCGAATAGACTTTTTTGTATTTTTTTACTTCGGAAACGGTTCTCGCGGCGTAACTTGCGTCTCCGACTGCGGTTATTTTGCAGTACGCAGTCCCCGAAGTGACGAAACTGCCCGAAAGGACCCGACTTCCCGTTTCTTTTTTTATATCGTCGGATTCTCCCGTTAAAAGCGCTTCGTTTACGTCTATCTTTCCGCCGATTATTTCGCCGTCGGCATATATCTGTTCTCCCGCAGAAAGAATGACGGTTTCACCATCGACCACGTCTTCTGTGTCTATAAGGTAACTTTTCCCGTCCCGTATAACAGATGCTTTCGCCGCATTGAGTATCGACAGTTTGTCTATTGTCCTTTTTGCGCGTATTTCCTGAATTATGCCGATCAGTGTATTGAAAACAACGACAAAAATGAACGCAGTGTGCTTTATCTGCCCCGTAATAAGGATAAGTCCGAAAAGAACCGCGAATATAAGATTGAAAAACGTGCAGACATTTGATCTTATAATGTCCGCAACGGTCTTTGTTTTCTGAACCGAACTTCTGTTCGTTTTCTTTTCTGCCGTCAGTCTTTTTACTTCCGCCTCGGAAAGTCCGTTGAATTCCATAATTCCGTCCGTTTACTTTATTTTTCTTGCTTCGAGATAGAAACGTTTGTCGTGGGCGTGTCCCATTGAAAACGTCTTGCGGGGGAGCGCTCCGTCCTTTATTACCGTCGGGAACAGTTCCTCTTTTTCCATTGTGTCGAAAAGAAATCCGACAGTCGTATCCGAAAGGTTTTTGCGTACTACGTCTTCGCCGTGGATATAATCGGTCTTTCCGTAATTACGGCTGTCGATAAATTCCTGAACCGTCCCTACCGCGAGATTCTTTGTCGGATTTTTTATCTCAAAGAAATAATCGTTTTTATTTGTTAAAAACGTGAAATACTGTCTCCCGTCGCGTTTTGTGAAAGGAACGGACTGCGGTTTGCAGTCGAAATATTCTTCGAGTTCCTTAAGCATCTTTTCGGGAGACGTTTCAAATACGTTTCTGTGGATAGCCTCAAACTCAAGGGAGTCGTCGTGCAGATTTACTATTTCGACAAGAGCATAGCGCGCGGGGGACGACGGATCAGTCTTTTTTATTTCCTCCCAACAGGTTTTTGCCGTTGCGAGAGAATGGTTTCCGTCTCCGACGGCGTAGGGGAGCGGCTTTCTGTCGGAAATCCCGTATTTGTCGGCAAAGATTTCTTCGGATTCGAGTTTTTCGAGCGCCGCGTCTATCTTTTTCGCGATATCACCGTTTCCGTCGATGATTTTTCCCTTTATATGTCCGCCGTTTTCCATAAGGTCGAAATCGTAGCAGATGTCGGTCGCTTTTTCGGCTTCTCCGATGACTGTGTTTTCAGCGTCGTCGATCAGGATCATTATGTGCGGAAGTTCAAGAGACGCGTTTTCTCTTATTTTTACGCGGGGCGGTATCCTTTCGAGAACGGTGCCTTCTGTCGCTCTTATTTCGGATTGCGAGCCTACCGAAAAATCATATTTTTCGAGGTCGACTTTACCAACTATGCCTTTTCTTGTTTTTCCGTTTGCAAGTGTTCTTTCTGTGAAAATATAACAATTTTTATGTTCTTCGAAAACGCCGTTTTTTGCGTATTCTTTCATTGTTTCGTTGATTTTTGCTATTCTGCTTCCGACGTCTCCGTCTTCAAGATATATTTCGGGCAGAGTGATTTTCAATGTCGAGGGAGCGTCCCCGACGGTCTTCTCAACTCTGTTCCAGTATTCTCTGTCCGATGTGTACTGGTCGCAGGCAACGACGCTCCATTCTGTCATTTTGCTTTTATCTTTCGGCAGAAGAATATCCGCCGGCATAAATACTTTTCTCATAATTATCTCCCATAGTGTTGTTTTATTTATAATAACATATTACAGATGTCAAATCAAGGAAAAACTTTGTTTTTTTTCTGTAAAATTCTTGACTGTGCGGAAAAACTGTGCTAAAATACACGGGAAAGAACGGAGAATGGTTATGAAAACAGTAGTTATATGTGCAATGCGCGACGAGGCTCAGGGGCTCATAGATAGGCTTCGTCTTGAAAAAAAAGAAAAAACAGCGTCGGGAACGGACGTATATTACGGAAAGACCGGCGACAATGAAATAGTCGTTACGGTCTGTCTTGCAGGCAAGGTCGCCGCCGCGATGGTCGCCGCCGAAACTGCAGTGATGTATAAACCCGACAGAATAATAAATCTCGGGATCGCGGGAGGCGTCGAACCGGGAGTCAGAACAGGGGATATATGTATTTCCTCCGGTTTTATCCAATATGATTTTGACCTTTCTCCTCTCGGAATGGACAAGACCGAACTCGACGAACTCGGAATAAAGACGATATATGCCGATAAAGACCTTTCGGAAAAACTTTTCGGAATAGCAAAAAGCGTTTATCCCGCAAAAAACTGCCGTAAAGGAATAATTGCGACAGGCGATTCGTTCCTTGCGGACGGAGAAACGG
>CAKSQP010000121.1 GCA_934486965.1 uncultured Eubacteriales bacterium | reverse complement strand
ACTGCAAGCTGTTTTTCAAGGATAAGGGAATGTTTTTCACCTCGCTGATAACCCCTCTTATTCTGCTTGTTTTATATTCAACTTTCCTTGCAAACGTTTACAGGGACAGTTTCGTATCAAATCTTCCCGATTTCTTTTCGGCGTCCGATTCTCTCATCGACGCTACGGTCGGAAGTCAACTTGTGGCGTCGCTTCTCGCGGTATGCTGTGTGACGGTCGCCTTCTGCGCAAACCTGCTGATGACTCAGGACAAAGTCTCGGGCGCAATAAAAGACATTACGGTTTCTCCCGTTAAAGGTTCGACTGTCGCTCTGAGTTATTTTCTTGCGTCCGAAATATCCACAATGATAATAAGCATCACAACGCTCGGTATATGCTTCATATATCTTTCTTTCTGCGGCTGGTACATATCGACAGCGGACGTTTTCCTTATAATTCTCGACGTATTTCTCCTGACGCTCTTCGGAACGGCGCTTTCCTCTCTTGTAAACGCTCCCCTTTCGACCTCAGGGCAGGCTTCCGCAGTCGGAACGATAGTAAGTTCGGGTTACGGTTTTATATGCGGGGCGTATATGCCGATATCGACTTTCTCGGAAGGACTCCGCAACGTAATATCTTTTCTTCCAGGAACATACGGAACGGGGCTTATCAAAAACCATATTCTTGCAGGCGTATACAGGGAGATGACGGCGGAACATTTTCCGTCGGAAGTCGTTGAACAGATAAAAGATTCTATCGACTGTAATCTGTATTTTTTCGGAAACAAGGTCGGGATATCGGAAATGTATACGGTTCTCATCGCGTCGACCGTCGTATTTATCGGGCTTTTCGTACTTTATAAGAACATTACAAGGAAAAAAATATGAGAAAATCAAGATACAACACAGCAAGACGGCTTCTTATCTTCTGGACTTTGTTTATAGGGATAGGAGCACTCGCCGGCGGCGTCGGAATGCTTGTCGACCCGACGGGGAAAACCATGGGAATGGACGCAATGCTTCCGTTTTTCAAAAAACTGCCGTTTGCGGATATCCTGTTCGGAGATCTCCTGTTTTCGGGGATCGCTCTTATCTGCGTGAACGGGATAACGAATATCACGGCGGCATATCTTCTCATCAGAAAGAAAAAATCGGGGATTGTTGCCGGAGGGATTTTCGGCGTAACGCTGATGCTCTGGATATGTATTCAGTTCTATATGTTTCCTCCGAACTTCATGTCCACGATATATTTTATTTTCGGATTTCTGCAGGCGGTAACGGGATACGCGGCATACGTCTTTTACAAGCAGGAAAATTTTGCGTTTGACGCAGACAAATACAAAAACATAGGGACCGCTCCGTCAAAACTTGTTGTATATTTTTCGAGAATGGGATACACAAAGACCCTTGCATATAAAGAGGCAAACAGGCTCGGAGCCGACATCTTCGAAATCACGGCAAACGAAAGAACAGACGGGACAATGGGGTTCTGGAACTGCGGCAGAATAATGGTCTCGGGCGGCAATATGCAGATAAACGACGACTGCGACACCGAAAAATACGAGGAAGTCATAATCTGCTCCCCTATCTGGGTGTTTACAGTCGCCGCTCCGATAAAAACCTTCTGCCAAAATAAAAGGGGCAAGATAAAAAGTCATTCGATAATTCTCTGCCACTATATGAACGCAAAATTCAAAAAAGCCGCCGATAAAATCGACGGACTGATAGGAAATAAACGTAAAAGTTTCAAAAGTGTTCCATGCAAAGAGGGAAAATTTTCAATCATATATAAAGAATCGCTGTAAGAAAATTACAGCGATCCTTTTTTATTATTTACGCCAAAGAAGCACCGAGAGCCTTGCAGGCGGAAAGAGCATCGTCGTCGGGCGCTTCGTTGCAGATAACGCTGTCGCACGCAAGAACTGCTCCGTCGGAAATGCAGGTCTCCTCCCATTTTCTCATCCATTCGCCGTCTCCCCAGCCGTAAGAACCGAAAAGAGCGATCTTTTTGCCCTGAAGTTTTTCCTCGCAGGAGGAAAACATCGGGAGAAATTCGCTTTCTTCAAGTTCTTCCGAGCCCATTGACGGACAGCCGAACGCTATTGCGTCGACGGAATCGACCATGGAAGCGTCAAACTCGCCTGCGTTAAAAACGACTGTTTCCGCACCTTTTTCTTTAGCACCCGCAGAAACAGCCTCCGCCATAGCCTCGGTATTTCCCGTTCCGCTCCAATATACAACTGCAACTTTACTCATAATTTTATCCTTCTTTCGGTATTTATTTTTGAAGGCTCACAACGAGCCGGTCAAACGATTTATGTTTCGAATAGGCGTTTTTATAAGCGCCCGTGCACTTTTTGTAAAGCGCGAATTTCTTTTCAGCCTCTTCTTCGTTGCCGTAGACTTTCCACGTCCCCACGCGTTTGGCGTTCTTTGCACCGTAACGCACGAAACCGTCGACATCTTCGGCGGGATAGCCGAGAAAAAGGCCTATTTCGTGAGGAAAAGACTTGTCCGTTTTCAGTCTGCGGATAAGTTCGACAACACATCTGTCCGCATTTTCCGAAGGATAACTTCTTTCCTTCAGCATTCCGCAGGCAAGCGTATCGGCAAGATCCGTTTTCAGCCTGTCCGGACGGTACATATAAACGAGAGCGCTTTTCTCACCGACCCTGAGCGGCAACAGCCTGACCCCTTTCGGGACAAGCCTTGCGTTGTAATTTTTCAGGTCTTCGGTAAATTCCCTGCGGCTGTTTATCGGACAGGTGAAAAGATTTCCCGTCTTAAGCCCCGCCATGGTCGGAGAACACTGACTTATTACAAATTCTTCGGACATATATCTCACCTCTTTCAGGTTAGTGTGCGCTGAAAATCAGCCGAAAACGACGTCGAGGGCCATCATGACGGCAAACCCGAAAGCCGCCGACACTGTTCCGGTATTGCTGTGTTTTCCCGCCTGCGATTCGGGTATCAGTTCTTCCGCGACGACATACAGCATCGCCCCCGCCGCAAAGGAAAGCAAAAACGGAAGGACCGATGAAAGTTCTCTTGTAAAAAACAGAGTCACCAGTGCCGCGACAGGTTCGACGGCACCCGAAAGAACTCCGCAGAAAAACGCCTTTCTTCTGCTCATTCCCTCTCCGAGAAGAGGCATCGACACAACAGCGCCCTCAGGAAAATTCTGAAGCGCTATTCCCATAGAAAGGACAAGCGCGGAAGACGTGCTTATCGCGCTTTCCGAAAGAGAACCCGCAAGCGAAACACCCACTGCCATTCCCTCGGGAATATTGTGAAGAGTTACCGCAAGAAGAAGCATTATTCTTTTCGGCAATTTTACAGGCAGTCCCTCGGGACTTTCGCTTTCGAGATGCAAATGCGGAATTATTATATCCAGAAGCAGAAGAAATCCTACGCCGACAAGAAAACCCGACACGACGGGAAGACAACTCTCCGCGGCGTCAAGCGCGGGAATAAGAAGAGACCAGACAGCCGCGGCGGTCATTACACCTGCGGCAAATCCGAGAAAAATTTTCTCTGCCCGCAGGGAAAGTCCCCTTCGGAAAAACAGAGACATCGCGGCGCCGAGAGTCGTTCCGATAAACGGAATAAGAAGAATGAGCGTTTCGGACATATAATAATTCTCCACACGGTTAGCCATTGCTAACCCATATCTTCAAAATATAGTTAGCATACACTAACTCCGATATTATAATAGCATATTGCCCCCTGTTTGTCAACCGTATTTTTATATTTTCACAAAGGTGTCAAATTCATACATTTCCCCACACCGCCCAGATCGCAATATAGCCCGCAACGACGGCGGCTAAGGTCACGGGGACGCCTATGCGCAGGAAATCCCGCGTTCCGACCGAATATCCGTTCTTTTTGAGAATTCCGATACCCGCAATATTTGCGGACGCCCCTATCGGAGTAAGATTTCCACCGAGAGTAGCGCCTATAAGCAGTCCGAAATAAAGAACATAAGGAACAGCGCCGTTGCCGTATATGATTTCCGAAAGACTTCTCACAACGGGAAGCATCGTCGCGACATACGGAATATTGTCGATAAACGCGGAAAACAGGACCGAAAGAAAAACCGTCAGAGTATAGACAAGAAAAAGATCATTTCCGGAAAGAGAAACAAAGAGCGTTGCGACGGCGTCTATTACGCCTGCGGTCTTTATTCCGCCGATAATTATAAAAAGTCCGAAAAGAAGAATAAGGGTATCGAAATCAAGTTCCTTGACGACGGTAAAAAACGCGTCGGCGCTTTTATTCTTTACGCAGTCGGCAATTATTCCGACAATACACAGAGAAACGCAGATTATCCCGCCGCGAAGTTCGTATAAAGTCCCCCAAAACGCAGTATCGGGTCTTCCGATAAAAGAGGACGCTATCAAAAAAGCGACGCACAAAACCATAAGGACAGTCGGAAACATATCGTCGACTTCCGTATTTCCGACGGAAACCACGGGCTGTTTTTCTTTCCTGAATAAAAA
>CAKSQP010000120.1 GCA_934486965.1 uncultured Eubacteriales bacterium | reverse complement strand
TTTTGCGTTTTCGGTAACGGAAATTATCTTGAAAGGCAGACCCTCTTTTTCGGAATCGGAAAAAATTTCAAGCAAAGCCGAGCGGTAGTCGCCTTTTCCCATGGGCGGCGTATAAAAAAGACAGTTTTCGGTCTTATCCCTGCCGCGAAGATAGATAAATCCGTTTTTTTCGGCGATATAAAACCCTGAATTCAACCCCCAGCAGAACATATCCGCAAAGCAGGTCTCCGTTCCGCCGTAGCTGTTTTCTTTCGCCTTTTCCTCAAAATTTTTCTTATCGTCTATCGATATAAGTCTGAAATCCATATTACTCCCCGAGAATTTTTTCGACTTCCGTGAAAATAATGTCGCTTATTTCGTCGGCGGGCTTCATTTCGCCGTTTTTCGTACATTCAACCGCTTTTACTCCGAGGAGCGGAAGAATTTCTTTCGCCGTCTTGTAGCAATCGTTCATATATTGTCTGTTTTGCTCGTGAATATCCTTTTTGCTTTCGTCGCCCGAATAACGCTTTTCGATATTTTTCATGCTGACTTCGGGCGGGACGTCAAGAAAGAAGGACGCCGTCGGTTTCGGAATTCCGAGTTTGTTGTATTCAAGGTCGTAAAGCCATTCGACAAACGCTTTTTTTTCGCTGTCGGAAAGTTTTGACGCCTGATGGATTATATTTGAAAGAACGTATCTGTCGGAAATTATGACAGTTCCGTCTTTATACGGTTTTTCCCATGTTTTTTTATACGACGCGAAACGGTCGATCGCAAAAAGCGACGACGCGGCGTAAGCCGAAACGTCCGACGGATCTTTTCCGAGTTCCCCCTCAAGATACATCTTTACGGGGCCCGAAGAACGGTCGGAATAATTCGGGAAACTTATCGGCATGACTTTTTTACCCGCTTTTTCAAGTTTATCTTTGAGCAGTGAAAGTTGGGTCGCTTTCCCGCTTCCGTCGATTCCCTCTATAATAAAAAGATACATTTTTTCTCCTTAAAGATTTCTGAATTTTTCTCTCATTTCCAGAGCCTTGCCGCAACTCATCTTACCCTCGCGGCAGGGACCCGAAACACAGGAGGGACCCGCCTCGCAGAAGAGTTGGAGAGCGGCTTTTTTACACAAAACGAGCATCTGGGTCGCAAGGTCTCTTATCTCCCACTGCGCACGGTTACAGCAACGGTGGGCAAAGAAGTTCATAAGACTTCTTGCGTTCATGGTCATTATCATCTTTGTGGCGGCGGCGTTGGGAAGTACGAAACGGGCGTCTTCAAGCACCGCTTTTTCCGCTTTCTTATCCGCCTCTTCTTCCGAAAGACCCGCGGCAAGGAATTCTTTTTTCTCGTTTCTCTTCAATATTTCGGCAAGTCTGTCGTAAGACTTCTGGCAGTTTTCCATCTGTTCGGTAAAAATTGCGAGAGCCTCGGGATCGTTTTCTATTCTCGGAGGAATTACAAATTCGAACTGATCGTTTCTGACATATCTCTGGCTCTGGACGCTGAAAGACGCAATTCTGTGTCTCGTTATCTGCGCAAGCAGGGCGCGCGAAACGTTTTCTATCCCGAAAGTAAAGGACGCGTGTTCGATCGGGCTTTCGTGCCCCATCTCGACAAGCATTTTAATAAACGCCGCAGTCTTCTCTTCGCTCTGTTTTTCGACAAGATCCTCGATATCCGATGACGAATAGCAAAGTTTTGCGGCGGACGCCACTACTCTCTGCGGATCGTAGGAAGTTCCGAGCAGGATAACTTTCGCCCTTACGTTGCTTTCCATATTTTCTCCTCCGTTATGCACATATAATATCATTTTATATTATAACATAAAAAGCGCTGATTTTCAAGGGTTTTATAAAAAAATAAAACGCTCCTGCGAGCGTTTATTTTCTTCCTTTGACCGTCGGGTGCCAGCCGTCGATACCCGAACGCTGTAAAGCGCCGTATATACGTTTTTTTACGCCCGGATAATCCTTTTCGAGATCGACAAGGAAATCTTTCATCGACTGCCTTTCGGTCTTTCCGTCTGCGGGACAGGGATTGAAGATCACCGGAAAACCGTTCCGTTTCACACAGCCGCGTATTTCCCTTTCGGTCGCGTAAATAAGCGGTCTGATAACGGTGATATCCTTGCGGTCAAGGTATGTGACGGGCGAAAAACACCCGACCCTGCCCTCGTGGATAAGGTTCATCATAAAGGTTTCGAGAACATCGTCGGAATGGTGACCGAGCGCTATTTTGTTCGCTCCGAGTTCTATCGCGGCATTATTTAACGCTCCCCTGCGAAGAAGCGCGCAAAGAGAACAGGGGTTCGTCTCTTTCCTTATTTCGAAAACGACGTCGTAAATATTCGTCTTCTTGATTATGTAATTTATGTCGTGTTCTTCGGCAAAACGGCTGAGCGGCGAAAAATCCATACCTTTGATTCCGGGGTCGAGGGTTATTCCGGTAAGACTGAATTTTTTCGGATAGAAATTCTGCAATTGACGGAGAGATGCAAGCAGAGTTATCGAATCTTTGCCGCCCGAAACGCCGACGACTATATGGTCGCCTTCTTCTATCATATTGTAATCTTCCACCGCGCGGCGGAGAGGACTTAAAATCTTATTCATATCTTCCTTAAAAATCAAGGGACGCTTGTCGCGTCCCTTATCTGTTTTTCGATTAAAGAGCAGCCTTTGCTTTTGCTGCGAGTTCTGCGAACGCCGCAGGATCGGAAACCGCAAGTTCCGCAAGAATCTTTCTGTTGAGGTCTATATTTGCTTTCTTAAGACCGTACATAAAGCGGGAATAGTTCATTCCGTTTACTTTTGCCTGAGCGGAAATTCTGGTTATCCAGAGAGATCTGAATTCTCTCTTCTTCTGTTTTCTTCCTACATAAGCGTAGGTAAGGGACTTCATTACGGCTTCGTTTGCCGTTCTGAAGAGTTTGGATTTGCCTCCGAAATAGCCTTTAGCGGCTTTCAGAACCTTTTTATGTCTTTTATGGGTCATTACGGCCCCTTTTACTCTTGCCATCTTTTATTTCCTCCAAACAATTTCTTAAGAATAGGGCAGTAATTTCTTTACTGTTGCTTCGTTTGCGGGAGAAGCGTATCCTGCCTTGCGAAGACCTCTCTTCATCTTGGTAGACTTCTTGGTGAGTATATGTCTTCTCTTGGTGTGGTTCATCTTGACCTTGCCGCCTTTGGTTATCTTGAATCTTTTAGCGGCTCCTCTGTGAGACTTAAGTTTGGGCATTTTATTCTCTCCTTTTTTATTCAGGCGTCTTTATTTAGCCGTTTTCGGTGCAAGCACCATTATGATATTACGACCGTCGACCTTAGCCGGTTTTTCGATATTTGCAAGTTCTTTGCAACCTTCCGCAAAGCGCTGCATCATTTCAAGACCGAGTTCGGGACGGGTGATCTCTCTTCCTCTGAAACGCAAAGATACCTTTACCTTGTCTCCGCCTTTGAGAAAACGGAGCGCATGGTTGAGTTTCGTGTTGAAATCGTTCGTTTCTATTCTGATACTCAACTGTATTTCCTTGACGGAAATAACTTTCTGATTTTTCTTTGCTTCCTTTTCCCTTTTCGCCTGTTCGAAACAGTATTTGCTGTAATCCATTATCTTACAGACGGGCGGGGTCGCCATGGGAGCGATTTTTACGAGATCGAGCCCTTTGCCGTTCGCCATTTCAAGAGCGTCTTTCGAAGAGTAGATGCCGAGTTGGGCACCGTCGGCGCCGATAAGACGGACCTGAGGATCGCGAATATCTTCATTGAGCTGCATACCGTTGGACTTTATAAAGAACACCTCCGAATTTTAATTCAAAAGAAAAAGTGATTAACATCGTTAATCACTTCCAATAAACATATATATCCCGTCGGGGACAATTTGTATTATTGACCGAACAGCGCAATTGCCGCAGGGTGAGAAACGAGTTCTTCTTCTTTGTTTTTGTATTTTAGCACATATCCTGCCTTTTGTCAAGCGGTTTTTTCGGATAATTTGTCAAGAACCGCCTTTGAAGGCTTAAATGTCAGTGTTTTGTCACAATCCGCATTGATATCGTGATATTTCAGATAGAAAATTTCAAGATTTGAGGACGGGACGTAAAACTTATCGAGTTTCTTTATCTTTTCGGGGTCGGCTTTGAGCGTCGACAGCGGAGCGTATCCGAGGATATCGGTATAAGCGACCGCAAAAAGGACGTTATCGCGGCTCCCGACGAGTTGATGGATAATAAAATGGTCCTTGCTGAAAGTATATGAGTATTCATAGATAAAATTGCGGATAATGAAATAAATTCCCGCAACGCAGGCAATTATTATTATCAACTGATAAAGCCATACAAAGCCTGAAATATTGAGAGACTGAAGGATAGAACAGACCACTATCGCCGCAAGCGCGAGAAGTCCCGCCGCCGCAAAGCCGAGCAGTCTTTTTTTGTTATCAACCTTTTTTTCGCTGTTATTTGTCGACATAGTTAAACCTCACTTTTTATTATCGGGAATGAAT
>CAKSQP010000119.1 GCA_934486965.1 uncultured Eubacteriales bacterium | reverse complement strand
ACCCTTGCCCTTATGGACGCCGGCGTTCCCATTAAGGCCCCCGTTGCAGGTATCTCCTGCGGACTTGTTACCGATGAAGACAGATGGCTCACCATGGTCGACATTCAGGGTCTTGAAGACTTCTTCGGCGATATGGACTTCAAGGTGGCCGGAACTAAAAAAGGTATCACCTCCATTCAGATGGATATTAAGATAAACGGTCTTACCTACGATATCATAAAGAAAGCGTTCGAGCAGACCAAAGCAGGAAGAGACTACATTATCGACAATGTAATTCTCAAGGCTATCCCCGCTCCCCGCAAGGAACTTTCGAGATTCGCACCGAAGATCATGTCCCTTTCCATTCCGACCGATAAGATAAGAGAAGTTATAGGTTCGGGCGGAAAAGTAATTCAGAAGATAGTTGCCGACACAGGTGCGAAAGTCGATATCGAAGACGACGGAACCGTATTCATTTCCTATATCGAACCCGAAGCAGGCTCTGCCGCTTTGAGCATCATCAAAACGATAGTCGAAGGTCCTGAGATCGGAGCGATATATAAAGGAAAAGTCACCCGTCTGATGTCCTTCGGAGCATTCGTTGAATTTGCTCCCGGACAGGAAGGACTTGTCCACATTTCCAAACTTGCGGAAAACAGAGTCGAAAAAGTCGAAGACGTTGTTTCCGTAGGCGACGAGATATGGGTCAAGGTCCTTGAAAGAGACAGTCAGGGCAGAATCAACCTTTCAAGAAAAGACGCACTTAAAGAAATCGAAGGAAAATAATCACCGCCGAGGCGGTAGCCGCCGTGTCGGACAGACGCGGCGGTTTTTTATAAAGAAAGAGGTCTGAAAATGAAAATTACGAAGAAACACCCCGCGGATCAGGTGCTTGACATCATAAACCGCGTTTATTACAATCACCTCACGACCGTTTCGGGCGGAAATATTTCGATGATGGACGACGACGGAAATATTTTCATTACTCCGAGCAGTATCGACAAAGGAAGCCTTCGTCGCGAAGATATAATGAAAGTCACTCCCGACGGACAGATCATAGGACCGCACAAGCCCTCCTGCGAACTTCCGTTCCACAGCAACGTTTACCGTCTCCGCCCCGATATCAAGGCAATCGTCCACGCTCACCCGCCGGCACTCGTCGCTTACGCGATAACAAGAAATATCCCTTTGACGAACCTCACGTCACACACAAAAGCCGCTTGCAGTAATATTTCAACTTCGACTTATGCTATTCCCGGAAGCAAAGAACTCGGAGACATCATCTCCAAAGAATTTGCAAAGGGCTATGACCTTATCATGATGGACGCACACGGTGCTGTCGTCGGAGCAAAAGACCTCGAAACCGCCTTTGCACTTTTCGAAGAACTCGATTACTGTGCAAGAATGCAGATAAATGCGGCGTCAATAGGTCTTGTCGATGAAATAAACGGCAAACACGCCGAAAAGAAGCCTTACGAATTCGGATTTTTCGCTCCCGAAAAGCCGACGAACGAAGAGATAGATCTCCGCGCCGATATATGCAGATTCTTAAAGCGCGCATACGGTCAGAATATGGTAAACGCCTCGTTCGGCACTCTTTCCAAGAGACTCGGCGACGACGAATTCATCATAAATCCGCACAAAGCCGACAGAGCAAATCTCGAACCCGACGATATTGTAAAAGTCAGGGATGGCAAGGCGGAATCGGGCAAAATTCCCGCAAGAGAAGCAGATCTCCACAGACATATCTATAAAACTCACCCCGAAGTTGAAGCAATATTCATTTCCGAACCGCCTTATGCGACGACATTTGCGATAACCGATTCGAAACCGTTTGACTCACGTCTTATTCCGGAAAGTTACATAATGCTTCACGATGTCAAAAAACTCCCCTACACCGCAATGGGCGATTATAAAGAAATTTCCGATGTTGTCGGCAAACAGGTTCCCGTCGTTCTTGTTGAAAACGAAGGAGCAATCGCCGTCGGAAACAGCCTTATGCAGGTCTTCGACAGAATGGAAGTTCTTGAATACAGTGCAAACAGCGTTCTCTCGGCATACAGAATGGGAACGGAGATATCTCCGATGACCGACGCCGAAGTCGCGGAAGTAAACGACAATTTCAAAATCTGGTAATCGGAGGAAACAAATATGAAGGTGCTTGCTTTTGATTTCGGAGCGTCAAGCGGAAGAGCCATTGTCGCAACTTACGAAAACGGAAAAGTAACGATGGAGGAGGTCCACCGTTTTTCCAATGACCCCGTAATGGTCGGCGGAACGTTTTACTGGGACATTTTAAGGCTTTTCCACGAAATAAAACAGGGCATTTCAAAATGCGTTGCCGCAGGACACAAGGATATCGAAAGCATCGGCATCGACACCTGGGGCGTTGATTTCGGACTTCTCGACAAAGACGGAAGACTTCTTGAAAATCCGGTAAACTACCGCGACAAGAGAACCGTCGGCGTAAAAGAAAAGGCTTTTGAGGTCTGCGGAAAAGAAAATATGTATAAAGCCGCGGGACTTCAGTTCAACGATTTCAACACGATTTTCCAACTTTATTCCCTTAAATTACAGAGACCCGAACTCCTCGAAAGAGCGGAAACTCTTCTCTTTATTCCCGACCTTCTCGCATACTTCTTAACGGGCGAAAAAAGCGTTGAGTATACTATCGCGTCGACTTCCGAACTTCTTGACGCAAAAAAACGCGATTACGACTTCGGAATGCTCGAAAAACTCGGTATAAAGAAAGAAATTATGCCGAAAATAGTAAAACCGGGCACAGTAAAGGGCAAACTTTCGGCGGATATCGCCGAAGAACTCGGCATTGACAGAATAGACGTCATCGCCTCCGCCTCCCACGACACCGCCTCCGCAGTCGCCGCCGCTCCTATCAAAAAGGGAGAAAACAGTTGCTTTATTTCCTGCGGAACATGGTCGCTTTTGGGCGCAGAACTCGACGAACCGATAATAAACGACGTCAGTTTTGCGGAAGACTTCACAAACGAGGGCGGAGTTGAAAACACTATCCGTTTTCTCAAAAATATTTCGGGGCTCTGGCTCATGCAGGAGACAAGAAGACAGTGGATCCGCGAGGGCGAAGACATTTCCTTTAAGGATATAGACAAAATGCTCGAGACCGAAAAGAGCGCGGACGTTTATATCGACCCGACCCGTTCGGAATTCGTCGCTCCAGGAAATATGCCGAAGAGAATCGACGATTTCCTTATAAGGACAAACCAGAAAACGCCCGAAAGCAAGGGACAGACCGCGCTCTGCATACTCGAAAGTCTCGCTCTCACCTATCGTTACTATATTGAGGCGCTCGAAAAAATTCTCGGCAGAAAAATCGACGTTATCCATATTATCGGCGGCGGTGTTAAAGACGTAAACCTCTGTAAATTCACGGCAAACGCGACCGGCAAAAAAGTTACGGCAGGTCCCGTTGAGGCAACCGCGATAGGCAACATAAGCGTTCAACTTATTGCCAAAGGTGCGATAAAGGATATCGAAAGCGCAAGAAAACAGATAAGCGACGTTAAGGAATATCTTCCCGAAGACGCAGATATCTGGGCTCAGAAATACGCAAAATTCTTGAAAATAAAGGAACTCTGAGATGTTCAACGATTATATCGACCTGCAAAGGCAGAATATGATAAAAGACCTGATGACGCTCGTTTCGATCCCGAGCGTCGCCGCCGCGCCCGACGATATTTTTCCTTTCGGCAAAAACGTAAACGACGCCCTCTCCACAGTTACCGATATTGCAAAAAAAATGGGCTTTAATGCCAAAAATATGGGCAACTGTGCGGAAATCACATTCGGACCGTCAAAGGGCGAAAAAGTTTATATCGCGGGGCACGTCGATATCGTCCCTCCCGGAGACGGCTGGACAAGCCCCCCTTACGAACTGACGATAAGGGACGGAAAGATGTACGGCAGAGGAGTTCTTGACGACAAAGGCCCGTCGATTGCGGCACTCTATGCGTTAAAAGCAATAAAAGAACTCGGCTTTCGCCCGAAAGCGCGGATAAAACTCATTCTCGGCGGCAACGAGGAAAACGGAATGAGCGACCTTGCCGACTATATCGAAAAACACGGACTTCCCGACTATGCAGTGACCCCCGACAGTTCTTTCCCGATAATAAATGCCGAAGCGGGCGTTTTGCAGGGAGTTTTCGAAGCCGAAAATATCGGCGAAACGGGAACGCTGAAACTGCAATCGTTCCACGGAGGAACGGCGGCAAATTCCGTTCCGGATATATGCAGAGCGGTGCTTTACGTTCCGAAAGAAAAACAGTCGTCGGTAAAAACGGCGCTCGCCGCAAGAAGTTATAAAAAGACCGACGTCGAATACTATTTTGACAAAGAGTCTCTCTGCCTTACCGTTTACGGGCTTTCCGCTCACGGGTCCGTTCCCGAAAAAGGAGAAAACGCCTGCATAAAAGCGGCAGAAATAATATCTCTTTTACTTGCGGAAAACGAATCGGAAAACGGATATATTTCGGCTCTGATAAAATA
>CAKSQP010000118.1 GCA_934486965.1 uncultured Eubacteriales bacterium | reverse complement strand
GAAACAAGCCTTGCGGCCTTTTTAACGAGACAGTCTATATCTTTCGGAGTTATAATATAATTAAAAGCAGACGCCGATATTTTGTTTTTAAGCATTTCGAAAGACGTTTCGTTCCATACCGACGAAAGTCTGTCGGAAAACAGAATGTCGGAACTGTCCGAAGAATTTTCAAGAGAAGACAGCACCCCGGAAATAACGCTGCCCGTTACGGTAAGAGAATCGGAGACTGTGGGCACTCCGACCGCAATTACGGGAACCGACAGCGTATTTTCGGAAAGTTCTTTTCTTGAATTTCCGACTCCCGAACCGGGAGAAATACCCGTATCGGTTATCTGAACAGAACGGCAGAGTCTTTCCGGATTGTCGGACGCCAATGCGTCGACGGCGATTATTATATCGGGATCAACTTCTTTTGCAAGAGCCTTTACCGAGGACGACGACTCTATTCCCGTACTGCCGAGAACGCCCGGAACGGTAACGCTCACCGAATTGAAATTCATATTTTCAAAAATCCTCGGAGACGCGCTTTTTATATGTCGGGTAACAATTATACCCTTCGCTGTTTCGGGGCCTATCGCGTCGGAAGTCAGTGCGGAATTTCCAAGCCCCGCAACAAGCGCGGTAAACCTTTGTTTACCTGTCTTTTTTATCAACATTTCCGAAAGTTCTCGGTAAACGACGCCTATTGCCGTCTGAAAAACGCCGTCGTCCTCAAAAGCCTCACCGATGTCGACGGTGACGTACTCTCCTTTAGGCTTACCGATAATTTCAGAGGCGTAATCGTCTGTAATTTTAATTGCAGTCACCCGAACGCCGTTTTCGGCATATTCGTTTTTGATAACTCCCGAGATTTCCCCCGATATACGGGAAACGGACTCCGACGCAACGTCGCTTCTGCCGACAAATCTTTTCATAAAATCAACTCCGCCGTTATTTTTGCGGCTTTGCGGCGATTTATACATTTAATAAAAAAGTTTCACAAAAGCAACCGTAAGTTAATAAAAAGAGAATATACTGAAAGAAAAATTTATGGGGGAAAATATCATGGCGCAAGGAAAATCTTCCGGCATAATAAGAACTCTTCTGAAAAAATATTTCATCGACGCTCTCGGAGCAATGGCTCTCGGACTTTTCTCGTCCCTTATCCTCGGTCTTATAATTTCGCAAATAGCCAAAATTCCGGGGCTTGATTTCCTGACGAAGATTTCGGACGTTGCGACCTCGGGGCAGGTCGTCGGAGCGGCTATCGGCGTCGCAATAGCATGGGGAATGAAAGCCAAAGGAATGGTGACGTTTTCTTCCGCGATCTCGGGCGCTGTCGGATATCTCGCGGGAGGTCCCGTCGGAGCGTATATAGCGGCGGTCGTCGGGGTCGAACTCGGAGGACTTGTTTCCGAAAAAACGAAGATAGATATAGTTTTAACGCCCGTCGTAACGACTGTTTCGGGCGGACTTATAGGGATACTCACGGGACCGTACATCTCTGCTTTTATGACGTCTCTCGGCAATATGATAAACAGCATGACGGAATTGAACCCGATTCCCATGGGTATTCTAATTGCGGCAGTCGTCGGTCTTGCGCTCACCGCGCCCATATCCTCAGCCGCGATATGTATTTCGATAGGACTCAGCGGAATTGCGGCAGGCGCCGCCGCGGTAGGCTGCTGCTGCCAGATGGTCGGCTTTGCGGTCGCGTCTTTCAGAGATAACGGCTGGGGCGGTCTTATTTCTCAGGGCGTCGGAACTTCAATGCTTCAGTTTCAGAATATTGTCCGCAGACCTCAGATATGGATAGCGCCGACTCTTGCGTCGATGGTTCTTGGTCCTGTCTCAACCGCTCTTCTCGGAATGACCAATACCCCCGAAGGCGCAGGAATGGGAACTTCTGGATTCGTCGGACAGTTCGGGGCTTATGCGGCAATGTCTCAGACTTATTCCGTCGCTTATACTCTCATAACGATCGCCGTAATGCACTTTATCGCTCCCGCTCTTTTAACTCTGCTTTTCGATTCGATAATGAGAAAACTCAAATGGGTAAAACCCGGAGACATGAAACTCTACAAAGCCTGATTTTTTCAGTATTCAAGCAGGTTATAGCGAATAGTTTACAAAAAGTTTGAAAGTTTTCTATTGCTTTTGCGGAAATTATCTGGTATAATGCCAAAGTAATAAAAAGATATCAAAGGAGAAAATAAAAATGCCCAATATCAAATCCGCAAAAAAACGCGTTAAAGTAACAGACACAAAAACACTTAAGAATAAGATCGCGAAATCTCAGCTTCGCACCGAACTCAAAAAAGTCCGTGCAGAGATCGAGACTAACAAGAGCGCAGAAGCTCTCAACCGCGGCTACAAAGTTCTTGACAAAGCAGTTGCAAAAGGACTTCTTCACAAGAATACGGCGGCTCATAAGAAAGCGGCTCTCGCTTCCCTCTTCAACGCTGCGAAATAATTTGATAATATATAAAAAATCTGTCCGAAATCTTCGGACAGATTTTTTTTGCATTGATTTTTACCGTTTTATGTCGGACGTCAGTTCTTTGTTTTCCTTTTTGACGTCATCGACGGAAAGGCTTACAGAATGTTCGATCGGCTTCCATTTTACCTTTTTGAAAGGCGCTACAAGACATATCGGGATATATGAAAGAAGAAAGACCGGAAATGTAAAATAATACAGTATTTTCTTCCATTTTTTGCACTTTATGCGTTTTCTTTCGGTAATACCCGTAAGTAGTCCCATTGCAAAAAGCATCGTATACGAACTCACAACGGTTGAGATCAGTATTTCAAGAACTTCGTCAAGCCGCGGATTTCCCGTAACTATTGCAAAAATTATTCCTGCGATACATACTATCAGCGACATTGTAGACAATAACATTGCAGGGAAAGATGTCATTATAACATCAAAAATAGTAAACCCACCCTTTTTGAAAAGGGAGGTGATTATTTCTTTGCCGTACTTTCCGAAAACGATAAACGTACCTTTGACCCAACGGAGTCGCTGCCTTACGGAAGTCATAAAATCAACGGGCTGTTCATCGTAGAAAATCGCGTCGTGACAATATCCGACTTTATGACCGTCGATAATATTCTTAATTGAGAATTCGCAGTCCTCGGTAAGAGTAAAGAATTTCCAGCCGCCGTGTTCGTTAATTATCGTATTTTTAACAAGAAAGCCTGTTCCCGAAATAACGCTTCCGCTGTTAACTATCATTCGAGCATTGTGTAAAAATTTCGCGTCACGCAGAAATCCGAGAGAATAGCCTGCGGAAACCCAACTGCTGTCGTAATTCTTCGAATTACGGTACGACGTGATTATCTCATATCCCGAAGAAAAGACTTTGTTCATTTCATGGATATAGTTTTCGTCGAGCAGATTATCGGCGTCGAAAATAAAATATCCGTCGTAATATTCGTTTCCCTTTTCTTCAAATATTTTCTGAAAAAGGAAATCGAGGGCAAACCCCTTGCCGACATTCACAGTATCCGAACGTTCAAAGACCGTTGCTCCGGCATTTCGGGCAATCTCCGCCGTTTCATCGGTGCAGTTATCCGCAACGACATATATATCGTACATATCCGACGGGTACGTCTGATTTTTCGCGCTTTCTATAAGTTGCGAAATAACGTTTTTCTCATTTCGTGCAGCCACCAGCAAAGCGAAACGGTGAAGCGGGGCTTCGGGAAATTTTTTGGGTTTTATGAAGCAGGCTATAATCGTATATATTATCTGATATGAGTAGCAAACCGTGAATATCAGCGATATTACGAAATTTGCGTCAATAAAAAACTTCATAACTGTTCCTTCTGTGTTGTATATGATATGAAATTGTACTATTTATCATATACGACAGTCTACCATATAAATACTCAAATGTCAAGTTCCTGCGGAGTATTCTTACAAAAAAAACGGCTAAAATATAAGGGCAATAACGCTTTCGGAGGTAGACTTATGCTTTATATAATAATCGCGGTTTCCGTCGCTTTGGGTTCTCTTAGGATCGGACGGATCGCCTCGGAAGAAATAATCCGCCGAAGAGACTATCCGATAGACAGTTCAAAGCGTTAAACGCATCGTAAAAGCGGGCAGTATTGCCCGCTTTTACGCAAATACACAAATTTCTTTTACTTGTTTGCAGTCGTAACGTCGTTCCAGAGTTCGCGCATAAGTTCGGTAGTTTCTTTCGGGAGCATACGGAACGCTTCCCAGTTATCCTGAATTTCGGGATATGCAACCTCGTTGTTTTTGGTCTCGTCGTCAAGAATGTCATAGACTGCCTGATTGGGAGTAGAATAGCCGAGAGCCTTGGTGTTTGCAAGTCCGACATCTGCACGGAGCATATAGTTTATAAACTTTTCGGCAAGTTCTTTATGCTCGCTTGTCGCAGGTACACACATCGCGTCGTTGAAGATATTCGTTCCGCTTTCGGGTCTTACGAATTTAAGGTTTTCGTTTTCGGCAGCCATGGTAAGATAGTCCCCTGCGTAATACGGACCGAGAACCGCCGCATTTGCAGGCATAACAGTGAATATCTGATCCATTACATAGCTGAATTTCTG
>CAKSQP010000117.1 GCA_934486965.1 uncultured Eubacteriales bacterium | reverse complement strand
TAGGAAACGGAATTTTTGCATATTTTCCCGAAAGGCCCGCGAGATGTATGTCGGATAAGATCTATTCCGACTATCTTAGGGATCTTGTTTTCGCCGCAGTCGCAAAAAAGAAATTCTCTTTCATTTCAAAGGCTCACTATTCCCTGAGGAAAGGTCCTTACAAGATAATTGCCGACATTTCAAACGGAAAATCTTCGTATTCTTCGGGCGGACTGTTCTGCGACCTTATAAGCCCCGATGTCCCGTTGACCGAAAACATTTCTCTTTCCGAGAACCCGTATCTGTTCGTATATGACCTCGACAATAAACATGACGAGGAGTTTGACATAATAGCGGCGACAGGAAAAACTTACGACTTCAGAATAAAAGAAAACGAGATAGTTTTCAAAGTAAAACCCATGGCGGGAACGGACGGTTATCTGAGATTTTACTATCCCCACGACTGCACCGTTGAAATAAACGGCGAAGAAGCCGAAATCATCGGAGACGAAATAAAAAGCAAAACGACAAGGATAAAGATACCCGGAAGCGACAAACCGCTCATGGTCAGAATCAACAGAATAAGGAAAACAGTATGACGATTTACGACGATCTGGATTTTGACGGCGCGCTTTTCGATATGGACGGACTTGTTCTCGACACCGAAAAAACATATCACAAAGTATGGAAAGAAGCCGGAAAAGCCTACGGATATAATGTTACCGAAGAAATGGTATCCGCGCTTATG
The DNA here is from genome assembly GCA_934486965.1 of uncultured Eubacteriales bacterium. GTDB lineage: Bacteria > Bacillota > Clostridia > Oscillospirales > UBA644 > Geddesella. The sequence goes on along the minus strand of CAKSQP010000117.1, from coordinate 3,924 downwards.
GGCGGCGGCTATGACAATACAAAAGCGATGTTCGAAAGAATTTTCGGCAAAGAGTTTCCGTTTGACAAAGTAAGAAAACTCAGGACAGAAATGCTCAATGAAATTTTTCAAAAAGAACCGCCCGAAATAAAATCCGGCTTTGCGGAACTTATTTCTTACTTAAAGAAAACAGGCAGAAAAACAGCCCTTGCGACTTCAACAGAACGTTCAAGAGCGATGAAATTACTGATATCTGCGGGAGTTGACGAAAACGCCTTTGACGAGACGGTCTGCGGAGACGAAGTAACGGAAAGCAAGCCGAACCCCGAAATATTCATAAAAGCCGCCGCAAAAATCGGCGTCCCGCCGTCTCGGTGTCTTGTTTTCGAAGATTCTTTCAACGGCATAATAGCCGCGCACGCCGCAGGCGCAATGCCGGTAATGGTACCCGACACGGTCTTTCCGACCGAAGAAATAAAGAATCTTTGTTTCAGGGTTCAGAAAACACTTTGGAGGCTTTGATATGAAAAAATTCAGAACGGCGGTTTCAGCGACCGTAATGGTTTTCGCGGCGATAATCGGCTTTTTTGCAGGAGCGCAATTCGGCGATGCTTTCGGCGGAGCAATACTCTTTTCGCTGATTGCTGGCATATCCTGTATAATTTATGTAACGGACAATCAAGAAAAATAACGCTGATATAAAAAGAACTCCCGATCTCATTCGAAATCGGGAGAATTTTTTATTTCTGAGCGGATATAAGGTTTTTATAAAAGCGGACCGCACCGGGAAGACAGTTATACTCGATATTTTCGTTGAGTCCGTGCATTCCTTTCATCTGTTCGGGTCCGTAAATTACGGGCGCGAAACGAATACAACTTTTACATATCGGCTGATAGAACTGAGCGTCTGTCGCTCCCGTCATAACGTAAGGACTTGACGCAAGTCCCGAAAAAGTCTTTGCGACGGTATCTTCAACAAGCCTGAAAGCGTCTCCGTTAATATCTACGGGCGGAGTGTAGTCGTTTGAATGAATGATTTCTGTTTCAAGTCCGTATTTTTTTGCAAGATCCTTTATTATTTCAAGGCTTTCCTTTTCGCCCTGATGCGGAATAAAACGCATATTCGCGCCGACCGACGCTTCCTGAGGAATTACGTTATAGGCGTCGGAACCCGACATCGTCGTAAAGGCGACGGTCGTTCTGAGCATTGCGCCCGCCTGCGCGCTCATTGTCGGAAGCAGTATTTTAAGAAGCGGGCGGAAAAGCCATAGATTTCCGAAAACGAAACGAAGTCCGAAAGGCGCGTAAGGCGCAAGCGCCGAGAACATTGCCGCGACTTCGGGAAGCATTTTCTTTTTGAACGGAGAATGTTTTTCAACATCGTTGACAAACGCCGCAAGCCTTGCAACAGGAGTATTTTTCGAAGGTGCGGAGGCGTGTCCGCCGGTGCTTTTTGCGGTGAATTTCACATCTGCTTTTCCCTTTTCGAAAACGCCTATCATAGCGAAGTTTCCGTGAATTCCTCCGATGGGATCCGTAATTATCGCGCCGCCCTCGTCGCAGACAAGAAACAGTTCAACGCCGCGGCGTTTAAGTTCCTCGACGATTTTCGGAGCACCGTCCCCTGCCCATTCCTCGGTGCAGGAGGACGCAAGATAAACGTCGGTCGGAGGGACGAATCCCTCGGCAAGAAGTTCTTCTGCGGCCTCAAAAAACGCCATGACCGAACATTTCGTATCGGAAGCTCCTCTGCCCCAGACTTTGCCGTCGGCAATATCTCCCGAAAAAGGTTCGTGTTCCCATTTGCCCTCGGCGGGAACGACGTCCTGATGGCTCATAAGCAAAATAGGTTTTTCGGACGACTCACCTTTCCAGTAGTAGAGCAGATTTCCGTCGATATCGGTCTTTTCGAGTTTTTCATGAACAAGCGGGAAAAGTTTTTCCAGAACCTTATGAAAACCTCTGAATTTCGCCTCATCGTGAACGTTCGCGTAAGAGGTCGTGTCGTATTTTATCATTTCGGAAAGTTTTTGCGCGAGACGGAGAGCCTCTTCTTCATTTTCGGACGCGCGGTAATCGGAAGTTTTTGCTTTCATAAAAACCGTGCGAAGAAGAGCGATAAGTAAAAGCAGAACGATGACAGCCGGAATTATCAGCAGATAAATCATTTATTTTCACCCTGTTTCTGTTTTTTATAGAAGAAAAATGCAATTCCTATAGCGATAGCGCCCGAGGGAATGATCATAAAACTTGTCGATGAAACAAGGGACGGAACGAGAATGAAAAGCACGCTCATAAATACAAGAGGAACAAGCGCGATTTTCATATTTTTGCGGTAATATTTGTAAGCCATAGCGCCGAACAGCGCGGGAACGACATTATCGAATGCAGGCGCAAGCACAGGGCTTTGCAAGATCGGCTGTAAGGGCGCAAGGAGCAGAACGCCGAGCGCAAGAATAAGGATAGTGACAAGAGACGACGTCGCGATCGACAGTGTCGAGATTATCTCGTTTTCCGCAGTTCCCGTTTTCGCCCCGACCATGTCCCTTGCGTTTACTGCGCACGGGATCTTCATATTTATGAGGTTTCCTGTTATAAACGCAAGATAGCCGCCGCCCGCACCGAGCATAGGCGTATAGATAAGGAACTCTGCGATACTGCTTATAAGCCAGATAAGTCCGACGGAAAGAAATGCTTTTGCAACGACGGAAATATCGGGATATGTACCGAGATACGCACCTATAAGAAAAGGCGCGCCGACAAGAAGAACCAATGTTATAATACTTACCGCCCTGCCGATTATATGAGTTGTTTTGCTGTATTCGGACCAGCGTTCGTTGTTATCCATAATTTCACGCCCCCTTTATAAGAAGATTTACGGCGACGGCTGAAGCCATGCCGATTATCATACTGCCAGCGATAGAAAAGTTGTCGACCCAGGCAAGTTTTTTCATTTCGGAAAGGAATACGAAAAGCGCCATTACAGCGGCGGCAACAAGAGACACGATTATAGGAATAAAATTTCCCGTAAAGGTAAAAAGTCCGTCCCCTGAAACGAAAGCGCCTATGTAACTTCCCATATACGCGCTGACAAGTCCGATAAACATAGCGGTCATCGCCGTGTCTCCGAAACCTGCGACAGCCCCTCCGCCGGATTTTCCGCTGAGTTTTTTCGTATATTTTTTATTGAAGAAAATCGAAAGGACCATGCCCCAGATTATACAGACGCTCATAAGGAGCGCTATGGTCGGGAAAGCGCTTGTCGTCATGGTAGACGCCGAAAGTTGACCTATGCCGACCTGTTCGGCGGCGGCAGTCGCGACCTGAGTTTCGTAATGCAAAGCACCGATTACCGAAAGACGGAGCCACGGCCACGGCGTTCCGAGACTTCCCGAAAGAGCAATGACCCCGATAAGAATTCCTATACTCGGGAGTGCCGAAAAAGTAGCGCTCGAAACGATCACACGTTTCATCTTTGTCGTATCCATGCCTATCGCTTTTCCCGCCCTGTAAGCCCTGACGAGGAAAATAACGCAGACGACGGCGACGAATGCTACTATTCCGCCGCATATAAGATACATCGGAGCGCTGTTGAGTTTTTCTAATACAGACATATTTTTCCCCTGCCTATTCAATAATTTTGCGGGGTCTTCCCCGCTTTTTGATTTCTGACATTCTTATGTATTTTTCGCGGTTCTCCTTATTGAATTTCAAAAAATTCTTTCTGAAGTCGGAAAAATTAAACGACGGAAGAGCGTCGGCGAGCATTTTCACGCCTGACATAACGGCTTCCGTCATCATATCTATTTTTGCCAAGGAGGCGGAATTTCGGTATCCGCGCAAAGAAACGAACACATAAGCCGCCGCGGAATTTTTTTCGGAATGAAAAGAAAGATGTTCGTCCCACGCGATCTGTTTATTCTTTGAATTTTCGGTCGTCAGAAC
>CAKSQP010000116.1 GCA_934486965.1 uncultured Eubacteriales bacterium | reverse complement strand
GCATAATGCTCTTCCCCGAGAATTTCGGGTGCGAGGATACGGCTTGTCGATTCGAGCGGGTCGACTGCGGGATAAATACCCTGTGACGCAATATTTCTCGAAAGAACGGTCGTTGCGTCAAGGTGAGCAAACGTTGTTGCGGGAGCAGGGTCGGTAAGGTCGTCCGCGGGAACATAGACTGCCTGTACAGAAGTAATTGAACCCTTCTTTGTCGAAGTTATTCTTTCCTGCAAAGCGCCCATTTCATTCGCAAGAGTCGGCTGATATCCGACTGCCGACGGCATTCTGCCGAGCAATGCGGAAACTTCGCTTCCTGCCTGAGTGAAACGGAAGATATTGTCTATAAACAGAAGAACGTCCTGTCCTTCGGAATCTCTGAAATATTCAGCCATGGTAAGTCCCGAAAGCGCAACTCTCATTCTTGCTCCCGGCGGTTCGTTCATCTGACCGTAGACCAAAGCCGTTTTTTCAAGAACGCCCGATTGTTTCATTTCGTTATAGAGGTCGTTTCCCTCTCTTGTTCTTTCTCCGACGCCCGTGAAAACCGAAAGTCCGCCGTGTTCTTTTGCTATATTGTTGATAAGTTCCATTATAAGAACTGTTTTTCCGACTCCCGCACCGCCGAAAAGTCCTATCTTACCGCCTTTTGAATAGGGGCAGATAAGGTCGATGACTTTGATACCCGTTTCGAGGATCTCGGTTGATGTGGCAAGTTCCTCATACCCCGGTGCGGGACGGTGAATGTTCCATCTTTCTTTCGTTTCGGGAACGGGACCGTTATCAACGGGTTCGCCGAGAACGTTAAATATTCTGCCGAGCGTTTCGTTTCCGACAGGAACGCTTATAGCGCTTCCCGTGTCGGTTACCGGCGTTCCTCTTTTCAGACCGTCGGTCGACGCCATTGCTATACATCTTGCCGTATTGTCGCCGACATGCTGGGCGACTTCAACGGTAAGCGTTTTTTTATCTATGGGAATTGTCAGTGCGTTGAAGATCGCAGGCAACTTGCCGTCTTCGAATCTTACGTCGACGACAGGTCCCATGACCTGAGCGACAACTCCCGTTGCCTTATTTGGCATACTGTTTCCTCCTCTAATTTCCCGAACCTGCAACAATCTCGGTTATCTCCTGAGTTATTGCGCCCTGTCTTGCTCTGTTATATTCAAGTTGAAGGTCGTCTATCATCTGCTGCGCGTTTTTGCCTGCGGAATCCATTGCCATTCGTCTTGCGGAAACTTCGCACGCGAAACTTTCCCTTACCGCCGCGATCAGAAGTCCTGCGACATATTCGGGGATCACCGAATTGAGTACGGTAATTTCGTTCGGTTCAAAAATAACGCTGACATTTTTCTTTTTGCTGTCGGGTAAAATAGGCAATACCCATTTTACATGAGCGTCCTGCGTCATCATTGAAACGTATTTCGTACATACTATTCCGAGCCTGTCATACTCCCCGTTTTCGAAATCGTCGCAGAGTTTTTGTGAAAGTTCGATTGCTTCTTTATAGGAATAGGTTTCCGATGAGACGAATTTTCCGCCGTATCTGTCCGACGCTCTCTTTCCTATCGGAATGATCTCTGCATCGGGATATTCGCGCATCAAGCGGAAAATGTTGGCGTTATATCCGCCTGCAAGTCCTCTGTCTCCCGCAATGACGATAAGTCTCGTTCTGTTTCCGTCCGATTTGCGGAGGAACGGGCTTTTCTTACATTCGGCGCTTACCGAAAGCAGGGATACCGCGTCTTCGTAAGCGGCGGAGAACTGACGGCTCTTAAGCATCGCGTCGGTCGCACGCCGTATTTTCGACGAGGCGACAAGCCCCATCGCTTTTGTCAGGTGCAGAGTCGAATCAACGCTTTTTATGCGGAGTCTTAAACTTTTTGTGTCGGCACTCACTCAAGTCACCCCTGCATTTCACCGAGGGCCTTTTCGAGAGTTTTTACGTCGTCCTCTTCAAAGAATCCCTCTTCAAATCTTCTTAAAAGATCGGAATATTCGTTGTTTAATTTTTCGTAAAGCCGCATTTCGTAATCTTTTACGTCTTTGACTTCGACATCGTCGAGATAACCGTGAGTAACGGCGTAAATTATCGCGACCTGGCAACCTGCCGAAACAGGCGAATTTCTCTTCTGTTTAAGGACTTCGACAATCCTTTCGCCGAGCGCAAGTCTTGCTTTTGTATCGGCGTCACGGTCGCTTCCGAACTGGGCAAACGACTGCAGTTCCCTGTACTGGGAATAAAGAAGTTTGAGTTCTCCCGATACTTTTTTCATAGCCTTTAACTGTGCCGAACCTCCGACACGGGAAACCGAAATACCGGGGTTTATTGCGGGCATTATTCCCGAATGGAAAAGTTCCGTTTCAAGGAATATCTGTCCGTCGGTTATAGAGATGACGTTTGTCGGGATATACGCCGAAACGTCGCCTGCCTGTGTTTCTATTATCGGGAGCGCCGTTATTGAACCGCCGCCGTATTCATCTGCAACGCACGCCGCTCTTTCAAGCAGTCTGGAATGAAGATAGAATACGTCACCGGGATATGCTTCTCTTCCCGGCGGTCTTCTGATAAGAAGGGACAGCGCGCGGTAGGCAACGGCGTGTTTTGATAAGTCGTCGTAGATTATAAGGACGTCTTTCCCCTGTTCTCTGAAATATTCAGCCATCGCACAGCCCGAATAAGGCGCGATATATTGAAGAGACGCTGTTTCAGACGCTGACGCGGAAACTACTATCGTATATTCCATAGCACCCTCTCTCTGAAGATCCTGAACGAGTTTTACGACAGAGGTGTTTTTCTGCCCGATAGCGACATATATACAGATAACATTCTGATTTTTCTGATTTATAATTGTATCTATCGCAATTTCGGTTTTACCGGTCTGTCTGTCGCCTATGAGAAGTTCACGCTGACCTCTTCCTATCGGTATCATACTGTCGATAGCCTTGATACCCGTTTGCAGAGGTACGGAAACGCTCTTTCTTTCTATAATACCGGGGGCTTCTGCTTCGATAGGTCTCGTCTCGGAATATTCAACGGGACCTTTGCCGTCGATAGGTTCTCCGAGCGCGTTTACAACTCTTCCCAAAAGGTTTTCTCCGACGGGAACGGAAAGAACTCTTCCTGTTCTCTTGACCGAAGAACCCTCTTTAACGTTGCAGTTATCGGAAAGAATTGCTACGGCGACCGTCTCTTCTTCAAGATTTTGAGCCATTCCGAAACTTCCGTCGTCAAATTCGAGAAGTTCGCTTGCCATACAGTTGCGAAGTCCGTAGACTGTCGCGATTCCGTCTCCGACAAGAACGACGGTTCCCGTTTCTTCCATTTCAAACTGCGATTTATAGTTTTTGATCTGTTCTTTAATTATATTACTGATCTCAGCAGGACTGCTGTTCATCTGTCAATCACTTCCTTAATGTCGTCAAGACGGCGTTTTACGCTTCCGTCGATTATCCTGCCGTCGACTTTTACGGTAACTCCGCCTATCAGTTTTTCGTCGATCTTGCAATCGAGGACGACAGTCTTTCCCGTAATCTTCTCAAGTTTTTTGCAAAGTTTAACTTTCTGTTCTTCCGAAAGTGGAACGACTGAAAAGACCTCGGCGGAAACGGTTTTCGTATCCGTGGAGTATAAATCTTCAAATTCCTTAAAACAGTCGGAAAAAGTCTTTATTTTATTGTTTTTGCAGAGAATTCCGATAAACGATAAGACTTCTTCGCACACGCTTTCACCGAACGCGTCGTTTACGGCGTTGAGCCTTTTGGGAAGAGCAATGCTCGGAGCCGAAAGCATTTCCGCATATTCGGGAAACTCCGAGAATACGGCGTTTACCTTTTTCATATCGAGATAAACGGTCTCCTCTTCTGCTTTTTCCTTTGCAACATCAAAAAGAGCGACGGCATAATCTCTACTTATCCGTTCCATTGTCGTCTCCTATTCCGTCTATAAAGGAATCAATGAGGTTTTTATGATCGTCTGCGTTAATTTCTCTGCCGAGAACTTTTTCGGAAAGTTCCGCCGAAACGTCGACGATCTCTTTCTTTATTTCGGAAGACGCCTTTTTCTTTTCGAGAACCGCTTCCGATTCCGCCTGTTTGATTATCGAATCCGCACGGTCGTTTGCCGCGACTATTATATCGTTACTGCGCCTTTTTGCGGTCTCTGCGGCATCGGTAATGATTTTCGACGCCTCGTCCTTTGCGGTAAGCAGTTTTTCGTTCCATTCGGATCTGCTCTGCTCTGCCTCGGAATTTGCTTCCGCCGCCGCGGCGTAATCTGCGTCGATCGCTTTTTTACGCTCGTCCAACATCTTCGTTACAGGCTTAAAGAGAAACTTTTTCAATATTAAAAAAAGGATAAGCAGATTGCATAAAGAAATCAGAATCAACCAAATGTTGACAGATATGACTTCCATTGACATAAAAATTATCTCCTAAATCAGCCGATAGCGTTTATAAGAATATCTACAAGTCTTCCGGGCGCGAGGAATATAAGAAGAATTGCTATAACGAGGGCGTAAAGACCTGTTGTTTCGGCGATAGCACAACCCATAAGCATGGTGGTCGTAACGTCACCCTTACATTCGGGCTGACGGCCTATGGCTTCACAGGCTTTTGCAACGGCGTTTCCTTCACCGATACCGGGGCCGATACCTGCGATCATTGCCATACCTGCGCCGAGAGCCCAGCAACCTAAAATAATACCTATTGCGAGTT
>CAKSQP010000115.1 GCA_934486965.1 uncultured Eubacteriales bacterium | reverse complement strand
GCTTTGGACAAAGATACGGGGAATTTTACTGTGAGAAACCAATGCTTCCTTATCAGCCCTCAGCCAAGGCTGGGGAGTTTCAAAATTTTATACAAAACCGCTTTCGGGAAATCGAAGTTTTACTTTTTCCAATCGGCAATTGCGGCGGTCATGCGGCGGTCGATATCGACGCGGGTCTCTTTACATTCTTTCGGGAATTTCTTTGCGGCGGAGAATGCAATTCTGACGAAGAGCGACGAGCCTATCGGAAGCATTGTTTTAAGCATTGTTTCGGGGAAAACGAAGTGCGTTCCGTGTTCGTAGACAACCGCTTCGACGGTGCAGTTATGCGGCCTTGTTTCAAGGCGGCTTTCAATTCTGCGGACATACTTCGCGGCGTCCCACAGGCTGTCGTCCTCCGCCGCGACGAGAAGAAGTTTTCCGTTTATTTTTTCGACTTTTATAAATTCGTCTTCGGTTATCGGGTGAGCCTTTTCCGAATCGTCGAAAAGTTTGCGGGAGGCCAGCATATTGCCCGTTGCTTTCGCCTCTTCCGCCATAACCTGTCCGTATCTCGGGTGCCGATAGCAGAAAGGCATATACGGCAACTGTTCGCCCTTATAGGTAAACAGCGATTCGCCCTCGATAGGCCATTCCGTACAGCCGTCCCTTTTGCCCTGCATAAAGCCCTGCCAGATAAAATCGCTCGGAGTCATCGCAATAGTGAGCGTGATATCGGAGAAAAGAGACGCCGCGGTAAGGGCAAGAGTTCCTGTTGTCGACGCGCCTGCAATTCCTATTTTATTATTTTTGTTTTCTTTAAGCCATTTTACGGCGTTTTCGATGCGTTCGAGCGGATAGTTATGGTGTCCGTAATCTTTCTTGGCGGGAGACATTGTTAAAACGTTTACGCCCTTTTTAAGTATCCATTTCACGGCGGAACGCGCCATATGATCCTCGGGGTCGTCGCCGAGCATTGCGATTATCGCGGCGTCCGTTTTTTCGGGACATTCCCAATAAGCGCCGTAAAAACCGTCGGTTTCGGTATCAAAATGTATGTGTTTCATATTTTACCTCCGAGATCTATCCTTACGATCCTCATTTTCATCATTCCGTCGCCGACCTTTGAAAGGAAGCGGAAAAATCCGCTGACCGACGGAGTTTTCAGGTCGTTATAGCCGAGCATATATCCGCGGCTCGAAACCGAAAGGCGGTTATCCCATGCGGAAATTTCCGAAACGGCGTCGGAAACTGAAAAATATGCTCCGACGTCTTTTATCTCGGCGTCTTTTATCCATGTTTTGAGCATGAGTTTCACGGCTTTTTCGTTTGCCGCGTCAAAAACGATTTTACCGTCGGGGAATTTTTCAGCCATTTTTACAATGAGTGTCTTGACCTGTTCTTTTAAGAAATAATAGAAAACGCCGGCGGCAAAAAAGACAGCGCCGCCCGAAGCGTCGATTTTTTCGAACCATGAAGTGTCGTTTAAGTTGCAGGGAATGTTTTCTTCCCTCTCCACTGCCGGAAGCAGGCTGTCTCTTACGGAAATGACTTCGGGAAAATCGAGGTTATAGATTTTGCATTTTCCGTTATCGCAGTTTCTGCCCGTATTGTCAAGTCCGCAGCCGAGATTTACGACCGCCGCCTCGGGGTGGGTTTCGAGGTAGTCGCGAACCTCTATGGCAAGGTCGTTTTGTCTCATTGCGGCTTCGAGAAAGCCGAAACGCTGTATAAGGCTTCCCGACTTTTCTTCAAGCGCCGAAAAGTCGTAATCTATTTCGTTCATCAGTCTGACGGCGGAGTCGTCGCGGAAGAGATCGGGATAAATTTCGGTACACTTTTTTCTGCCGTAAAGAGGAATTACCAAAGTTTCCTGCACGGTATTTTTTTCGATTTTATATTTCATAATCTCTCACTTTCTTAAAAACGGAAGTTCGGGAAGAGCGTCTTTTTCGATAATCGACCGAAGCATTGCGGCAAAGCCCTGCGGGTCTTTTATCTGATATTGCATGTGGTTATATCCCTCGAAAACGGGGAAATTGCCGTAAGGATAGGCTGCCGTTACGGCATCACGGTATTTATAATGGTCTTCGATGCTGCCGAATTCGAAATATGTGTGTTTTTGCAGACTTTCGGAAAGCGGCGGAAACGGGCTGTTTTCAAGGCTGTCGGAAAGTTGCCGACGTATATTTCCGTATTTTAGGTTTTTGCCCGCCTCAATGAAATACGTTTTTATATTACCGTCGTCGCACCACATGATTTTCTTCAATGTTTCCCCGTTCGAGCGGTAAAGGCTTTTTATCGCAAAATAGAGAAACGGGGTCATTATCCGACGGGTTGCCTTGCCGATACGGGCGAACTGTCCGCCGTCGAAAAAGACGTGTCCGACGGGGATTTTCGTCTGAGAAAGGAATGCCGCGGCGATATCCGCTCCGAGAGACGACGCAACGACAAGCGAAAGTTTTTCGATATTTTTCTCTTTAAGAAACGCTTCGACCTGACAAATCTCGTCTTCCTTGCTTATATATTTCTGCCCCTCGCAATAGACGGTCGAAGTCGGCAGAATACAGTAATACTTATCGCTCAGAAACTTTGCGACGGGCTCACTGCTTTTTCCGACGACGCCCATTGCGTGGAAAAAGAGAACGGCGGGCTTTTCGCAATTGCCCAAAGTTTCGAAAAGCATATTATCACCTCAATGAATAAATATCAGCATAATTGCCGAAAGAATTATCGAAAGCACCGGAAGAATTCCGAAGCCGGTTCTCAGAGATAGCTATCATTTATTCCTCCTGTACCCCTCTTCGTCGATATATTCGGGGTGATCTTTCAGATACCCGTCGCAGTCGCCGCAGATTGTGTAATCGCACTTACAGCCGTTCGAACAGGTCGTTTTCCGCACAAGGCGTGCGCGGATACATTCCATAGATTCAAAATCGGGGTTGCAGAGAGCGGGCATGACCTCGTTAAGGTCGTGTTTTTTCGCGAATTCCGCAGTCGGGCAGGCTCTGAATTCGTAATAAATCGGTTTATCTTTTTCGAAAGGCGCGACATACATATCGTAGTCGCCCCATTTGTCGCACTGTTTTTTTGCGTTAAGAAACGCCTTATACATAAGTTTTTTGAAAAACGGCTTGTTGCAGTTTACAAATTTCATTTTGCGGAACGCGCCCAAAAAGAGATTGCCCTCCATTTCCTCGATCTCGTCAAGGCTCGTTTTTTCTTTACAGACGACGTAATAGGACATAAGGGCTATACAGTCGTAAGTGCCGCCCCTGCCGTTATGGAAATTCTTCTTTCCGCCGAGGTCCGTACGCCAGTCGGAAAGAAACTCGACATATTGTTTCTGCACTTTTTCCCAGACGGCGTCACGTTCTTCCGCAGGATAATGCAAGGCTATTTTTTCGAGTATTCCCTTTTTGCACTGTTTTGAATAAATAACGTGACAGGTGCGGTCAAACTGAAGTTCGTTATCTTTCATTTTTACCTCTTTTCAAGAACGGTTATTTTATTTGAAATGTTGCGGACGAGCGGAATTTTTCCGAGGACCTTATAGACGGGAACGAACTTCGCCATTCCCTCGGTAAGACTGCGGTCTTCGACAAAGCGGAAGTCGGGGACAAGTTCGGCGAGCATTTTTCCGTTTTTTATTCCCCATTTGAATTTCGCATTGCTTTTTTCGATTGATTTTTCCTTAAAATTCTTAACGATCATCGGGTTCATCGTCTCAACGAACACCGTCGCCTTTTCAAAAGCCGAATTTATTACGGAGAACATCTTTTTCACGTCCGCCTCGTCAAGATACATCGTAAGTCCCTCGATAATTATGAGGACGGGACGGTCTTTTTCCTTTATTTCGCCGCTCCAGTCTTCGGTTGCGGACATCGCAATCTGCGAAATATCCCCCTCTTCGCAAAGAAATCTTTTTCTGACGGCAATCGTCTCCGGCAGGTCGAGATTATACCAGTGGGAATACCCTTTCATACGGTAGCAGCGGGTGTCGAGTCCGCAGGCGATATTTACGACGACAGCCCCTTCATTCTTTTCAAGAAACGCCGAAACGAGCCCGTCGAGAAGCACCGTTCTTGCAATGACCCCGCTGCTCATGGCAAGGTCTTTATCCGCAAAGGAAAAATCGTAATCTATTTCGTCGATTATCCTTTCGGCGACTTCGTCGTGAATTGCACCGCGGGTCTTACTTTCCTTTGCCCGTGCGTAAACGGTCTGGAGCATAGTCTCGGGAACGCCCGTCAATGTTATTTTTTCATTCAAGGTAATCCCTCCGGATATCGGTTAGTTAACGCTAACCGACGGTTTTTTGAAAAGCCGCCCTGCGGCAGCCTCTGAATATCTTTTACGATCATATTATAGCACGCGTTTTCCGATCTTTCAATAGGCTTTCGGAAAATTTTTTTTACAAAGATATTGCATTTTGAGGAAAGTCGTGATATAATATAAATGAATGAACGTTCATTCACAAAAAGACGGAGAGAAAAATATGGTAAGCGAAAAACAGCGCACGGAAAAAAAACAGGCGATAATGGAAAAATGTTTTGAATGTTACGCCGAAAACGGACTTACGGGAACGGGGATAAAAATGCTTGCCGAAGCCTGCGGCTGTACGCAGGGAAATCTTTATCTTTATTTTAAGAATCTTGACGAACTCATCATCGAGTCGACGGCTTACTGTATGTCGAAAGTCGAAGAAGATTTTATGGAAAAAGCCCCGACCGACCCGAAAGACGTAATGCGGTTCATCGAAGAAATTCCCTATTGGACGGCGGAAAAGCACGGCAAGAAATACAGGCTTATGTATCAGGTCTACACCCACC
>CAKSQP010000114.1 GCA_934486965.1 uncultured Eubacteriales bacterium | reverse complement strand
ACACAACACTCCCCTTACCGCCCACCGAGAGCATCTTGCCTCCCGACACCGTAGCCCCCCAAAGCCGCCGTCTCTCTTCTCAATGAAGTTTCAGCCTGTTGCCCCAGAAAGATAATCTTGCCGCCCGAACCGTGGTTTTACTTTCCCCTTTCTCCGCTCGACACTGAGAAGAGGGGAGGCGCACTTCCCGCCAACCCGCCGAACAGGCGGGGGCATAAAAACAGCGTCCGCACACGATAAATACCTCGTCACTCCACAACGCCCTGCACTGCGAACGGGCGGGGCTTTTCTGAAAAACCGATAGCCGGAGCAGAAACAAACTCTTATCGGTTTTAACGGTTCGATTCTGCTCTGCCTACCCTTTTTTACAATATACAGGGAAGTAAGACAACAAAATTCTCATTCGGTGTGAAAAACGGCGGAAATAAACATAAAACTCAAATCCGTACTGGGGCAGCGGCTTTGCGGAGCGCCCGCAATCGGCAAAAATGTCTGAAATCAGCAGCAAACCGGATTGTGCGATCCGGGCTTTGGCGAAACATATAAAGAAGTCGGCGAAAAGAAAAAAATATAAAAAAATTTTTACAGTCGACATATAGTGACAACATTTGTAAAATAATTGTGCTATTATATAGTCAGAAAAACGGACAACCCGTTTTTCCTGCCGACAGGTGACGGACTTTTCCCCCGTTATCGGGCAGCCATTTTCTACCCTTATATAATTATTTTCCTCTCCCAAATTCTTTTGCCCGCCGTTCTACCCTGACGGCGGGCAAACCCCTTTTCGGAGGGAATTCCGCAGACCGCGACGGTTAAGAGCAGGGAGCGGCATATAATCCCGTCAAACAGGAACAGGACGGACGGCAGGACGGAAAGCAGAATCGTGCGGAAAACCCCGATTTTTCCAAAGCAAAACCCAGCCGCCGATATATAGGACGAGAAGAATTCCGCGGATCGCAAATCGGGGACGGGGTGTCACAAAACCGCCGCCGCGAATCGTGGGGGCGGGGTGACGCAAAACAGCCGCGCCCGTCATTCTGCGGGTCGCGAATCGGGACGGGGTGTCACAAAATCGCCGCCGCGTCCGTTCATTCTGCAAAGACCGTAAAAAAATCCGATAACCGCCGCCGATATACAGAGCGAGAAGGATTCCGCGAGCCGCAAATCGGGGTGGGGGGCGGGGTTCCGCAAATCGACGCAGAGCCCGTTCATTCTGCGGGTCGCGAATCGGGGCGGGTATCAAAAAACCGCCGCGCCCGTCATTCAGAGGAGATTGCAAATTATCTGATAACCGTCAGGGTTTCGGACGTTTACGGATAATACAAAAAAAGACTGCCGCAGGTGCGATGAAATGCACTTGAGGCAGTCTTTTGTTTTATTTTTCTTTTACGGCAATCGCATTTTTGCAACTGATTAGAATATGACACGGAGCGAAAATCAGAGCCGCGGCGGTTAAGAGCAGGGAGCGGCATATAATTCCGCCAAACAGAAACAGGGCATACGGCAGGACGGAAAGCAAAATCGCGCGGCAAAGCCCCGTTTTTTTCCAAAGCAAAACCCAGCCGCCGATATACAGGGCGAGAAGAATTCCGCTCACCGAAAGATAGATAGGAAGTGCGCCGTCGGGAAGCCCCATGACTGTATACGGCACATTTACAAAAGAGAAGCCGAAACAGCCGAAACGCCCGATCTGTTCGAGCGTTTCAACGGTTTTATTATTCCGTAAGTTTTCGAATCCGTCTTTTGTTTTCATTGCGAAAACGATGTTCGGAAGCATAATAAGGGCGACGATTGCAAGCCCGTAAAAATTTATAATGTTCATTTGCAAAGAGCGGCGTTTACTTCTTCGCGTTTTGAAAGCAGCCATTCGGCGTCTCTCGGATATTCCTTGAAAGTAAGAGGCTTTTCAAGTCCTTTTTCAAGAAGAGCGAGAGTCTCTTCTCTGCCTATTTTCTTTTCGAGAGCCTGCAACGCGGCAAGGTCGGAAAGCGCCTCGGAAAATACATAGAGACGAAGGGAGGGAACCACTTTGCCGTCCTTTCCGGGATAAACGGAAAAAGAGTCTCCCGACGGGAAAACTCCGCCCGCGTCGGTCGTCATAAAGGGGTCTATATCCGAAATCGAATATTGCGTATACCAGAAATTATAACCCCAATGCAAAAAGCCCTTAAGACCGTATTTATAAATCTGCATTCCGATAATTCTGTTTCTTGCCGAGGACATCGAGAAAAAGCGGTTGGAGACAAGTTTATTCTGCGTACAGCAATAATAAGCCCAGCGGTCTTTTATGGTTTTATCCTCCGTAAACGCTTCGCATCGGTCGGTACCGGGAATGGGATTGTCGACAAGCCCTCTTTTATAGAATTCGTGGTCGGAAAGAGCGTCTATCACGGGATATTTCGGCGAAAGATGTTTTTTCAAAAGATTTCTCGCGGCGGTATACGGTTCGAGATGTTCGTCGGTCGGCTCGTCCGAAACATGGAAAAATACGCGCGAACCTATTTTCTCTTCTTCGATGACTTTTTCAAGTTCGGGGATAAATGCCGCAAGGAAACGGTCGTATTTCTTGCCTGCGGCGGGGGTATCCCACCCGAAAATTCTCTTTTCTTTGCCGCCGACTTCCGCAACTATCTTTGGGGTCGCCTTTGCGCCCCACTGCGTGAAGAAATGCGAAAATTCGAAATATTTTATCCCGTGTTTTTTCGCGGTTTTTATCCAGCGACGAAGTTTTTCAAAGCCGAAAGTATAGGCGTTGCCGTCTTTTTTTATATCGACAAGTTGGGTCGTCGGACGCTCTCCGCCGACAACAGTATCGAGCGGCAGGGTGAAAATCGGCGTAAGGAGCATATTGACGCCGTTTTCGGCGGCAGTCGCGATGAAGTTTTCGATTATTTCCCAATGCTTTTCGGAAAAGGCGGGAACCTTATAATATGTAGAAAGGCAGTCGGGGTGAAACCACTGCGTATAGATAAGTTTCTGTTTAGGTTTTTTTGCGGGCAGAATTTTGAGCGAAAAATAAGTTTCGCCGAGAGCCTCCTTTTTATCGTTTTCAAAGGAAACCGAAATTCCGTAGTCGCCTGCCGCAAGTCCCTTTGTCGAAACGCGGATCCAGAGAGAATAGGAAAGCCCCTCTCTGCCGTAAACTCCGTTTTTATCAAGCGGGAAAAGCGGGTCGGGGAAAAGTCCCGGTTCGATTCTTTCAAAAAAGCCGTCGTTCTGAGGATATCCCGGCATTTCGGCGGGGACGTTCCCGACGCGAAGCATGGTTATTTTATCGGCGATCGGGCTTTTTAATGTCGGAATTGCGCGGAGCCTTTCGCCCTCAACGGCGTCGGCAAGGCGGAGAGAAATCTGAAAATTATAGAAATCGTCCTGCAACGCTTCTCCGTTTTTTATTTCGGGGTAAGCGTTTTCTCCGTCTAAAAAAACGCGGCGGAGGGAATCGAATATTTTTATTTCAAGTCTGCTCATGGTTATTTCCTCTTCTTTTCAAGGCGAATGTCTACTTTCGGGAACGGAATATTGAGCGTTTCGTAAACTATACGCGAAGACAGCCTCGAATCGTAGATATCCTCTATCTCCGAAAGTGAAAAGTTGGTTGAGATTATAAACGGTTTTTTCTTATTTATCCTTGAATTTATAACGTGATAAAGGCAGGCGGCGGAAAAGGTCGACTGGAATTCCGCGCCGAGGTCGTCCAGAATTAAAAGGTCACATTCAAGGTAGATATCGGTGTCGGCCTTGCCCTTTCCGAATTTTTCCGCCTCGAAACTGTCGAGCATATCCTGAAGAGAAGTATATAAAACAAAATTACCGCGGCGGATAAGTTCGTTTCCGATAATGCAGGAAAGATGCGTTTTTCCACAGCCCGGAACGCCGCAGAAAAGCAGGTTTGAACTCTTTTTCTTAAAGGAAGAAACGTACTTTTTCGAATATTCGAGGACGGTTTTCGCAGTCTCGTATTCACTCTTGCCGTTGGGCAGAATTTTATCGGGCGAATAATAGTCGAGTTTGAAATCCTTAAAAGAAAGTTTCTGCATTTCGGGGGCGATATCGGAACGGCGCAGATACTCGAGCGAAAGCGCCTTTTTATAACATTCGCAGTTTTCCGTACCGACAGACCCCGTGTCTTTGCATATCGGGCAGTCGTATTGCAGATCGGTATAGTCTTCGGGGAGTTTCGCCGCTTCAAGAAGCAGTCTGCGGCGCTCTTTAAGGTCGGACGCACGTTTGCGGTATGCCGCGAGTTTTTCTTCCGACCTGCCGTTCGACATTATGAAATCAACGCACCCCGACATATTTTTTCTGAGTTCGGAGTCGATCGTTGCAACTTCGGGAATAAGGGCGTAAACCTCGTCGAGGCGCGCCTGTCTTTTCGCCTCGTTGCGCGCTTTTTTGCCTGCGTAAAGGGCGTTTACGGCGGCGATACAGTCTTTTTTACTGTCCATTTTCCATATCCTCCTCTAAATCGCTTGCGATTATCTCCCATGAAAGCGCCTCGGAAGAAGTCGCGTCGATAGCGGCGTCGTTTTCGGAACGGCGGCGGCGTTTTGTCGGTTTTTTGGCGGGGACAGAGTCGTTCTGAATTTCGGCCACGGTCGTATACCCCTTTTCTTTCCATGCGGAAAGGACCTTATCCATATATTTATACTGATATTTGCCTGTATTTTTTACCGACGTTTCGTAAGCAAAATTGATGACTTCGGGCGAAAAGCCGAAATCCTCGCTCCACTTGACGAAAACGGTCTTTTCGTCGTTCGTAAGTTTCCTGCCGGAAATTCCGAGAAGCCTTGAAACGCGGTTTTCGGTCTCTTTGCGTTCCTTTAATTC
>CAKSQP010000113.1 GCA_934486965.1 uncultured Eubacteriales bacterium | reverse complement strand
TATCGGAGCCGATACCGACGTTCCTGCGGGCGATATAGGCGTCGGAGGCCGTGAAATAGGCTATCTTTTCGGACAGTATAAGAGAATAAGAGACACTTACGAAGGCGTTCTCACGGGAAAAGGTCTTTCCTACGGCGGTTCTCTCGCAAGGACAGAAGCCACGGGTTACGGACTTCTCTATTTCACCGAAGAAATGCTCAAAACAAACGGTATTTCTCTCGCAGGCAAAACCGTTGCGGTTTCAGGCGCGGGAAATGTTGCGATCTACGCTATCGAAAAAGCATACCAACTCGGCGCAAAACCCGTCACCTGCTCCGATTCGACAGGTTGGATATACGATAAAGAGGGTATCGACCTTGCACTCCTCAAAGACATCAAGGAAAAGAGAAGAGCAAGACTTACCGAATATGCAAAAGCGCGTCCGACTGCGGAATATCACGAAGGCAGAGGCGTATGGTCGGTAAAATGCGACATTGCTCTTCCGTGCGCGACCCAGAACGAACTTCACCTCGAAGACGCGGAAATGCTCGTTAAAAACGGCTGTATCGCAGTCGCAGAGGGCGCAAATATGCCGACAACGATAGAGGCTACCGAATATCTGCAGAAGAACGGCGTTCTTTTCTGCCCCGGAAAAGCCGCAAACGCAGGCGGCGTCGCCACCTCCGCTCTCGAAATGAGCCAGAACAGCGAACGCCTTTCCTGGACTTTCGAAGAAGTCGACGGCAAACTCAAGGATATTATGGTCAATATCTTCCGCAACGTCGACGCGGCGTCCAAGAAGTACGGCATGGAGAAAAACTATGTCGCGGGTGCGAATATCGCGGGCTTCCTCAAAGTCGCAGACGCAATGCTTGCACAGGGAATCTGTTAGTAAATATACGGCGGTGTGGAGAAACCCTCCACACCATTTTCTTAAAAAGAGGTACTTATGTCAGAAATAAAAGCGGTCCTTTTCGATCTTGACGGCACTCTCCTGCCGCTCGATCAGGACATATTCGCAAAAAACTATTTCGGTTATCTTACAAAGACCGTCGCTCCGCATTTCACCGACGAAAAGAAAATTATCGGTATAATGCTTGCGGGCATGGACGCGATGGTAAAAAACGACGGCTCGAAGACAAACAAAGAAGTGTTTTTCGAAACCGCCGCGGCTCTGGGCGGCGATGCCCTTTGCAAAGAGCCTTTGCTTTTCGGTTATTACGACGGACTTTATCTTAAACTCAAAGACGACTGCCGTCCGACAGCCGACTCAAAAAAGGTCGTTTCGCTATGTAAAAATGCGGGACTCCGCACCGTTCTTGCGACAAATCCCATCTTCCCCGCCGAGGCGACAATAAAAAGAATGGGCTGGACGGGGCTTTCTCCCGACGATTTCGAATTCATAACCGCGTTTGAAAACAGCCGTTTCTGCAAACCGAACATAAAATATTACGAGGAAATTCTCGGAAAACTCGGACTTTCCGCTAAAGAATGTCTCATGGTCGGAAACGACGTCGACGAAGATATGACGGCAAAGCAACTCGGAATGAAAGTGTTTTTGCTTTCCGACTGCATCGTAAACAGGCATAGCAAAGATATTTCGGAATATCCGAGCGGCAGTTTTTCAGCGCTTGAAGAATATTTGAAAAAAGAGGAAATAATATGAAACGCAGCAGCGGAATACTTATGCCGATGTCGTCTCTCCCGTCAAATTACGGGATAGGAACAATGGGAAAGGCGGCTTTTTCGTTCGTCGATTTTCTTGCGGCGTCGGGGCAGAGATACTGGCAACTTTTGCCGATGGGACCGACAGGCTGCGGCGACAGCCCTTATTCCTCCTTTTCTTCCTTTGCGGGAAATCCTTATTTTATCGACCTTGACCTGCTTATAAAAGACGGGCTTCTCTCTCCGAAAGACGTAAAAAACACCGACTGGGGAGACAACGCCGAAGAAGTCGATTACGGCAAGATCTATAAAAACCGTTTCAGGGTGCTTTATAAGGCTTATGAAAAGGGGAAAACGCTGTTTGCCGAAGAGTTTTCGCGTTTTTGCGCGGAGAATTCGGCATGGCTTGAAAATTACGCGCTTTTCGCCGCGGTAAAAGAGAAGTTCGGCGGAAAATGCTGGACCGAATGGGAAGACGAAAGAATAAGGAAGCACGACCCGAGGGCGGTCGAAGAATATAAAAAAGAACTTTCGGACAGGGTCCGTTTTTATGAATTCATTCAGTTCCTTTTCTTTGGGCAGTGGGAAAAACTGAAGAAATACGCCGCAGAAAAAGAAGTGTATTTTATCGGGGACGTCCCGATATATGCGGCGCTCGATTCCGCCGACGTCTGGAGCGAACCGAAATATTTCAGGCTTGACGAAGACAATTTCCCGACGGAAGTCGCGGGAGTCCCGCCCGACGCGTTTTCCGAAGAAGGTCAGTTATGGGGAAATCCCCTTTATAACTGGGAGGAAATGCAAAAGGACGGATACGGCTGGTGGATACGCCGTATAGGCGGTGCGGAAAGGCTTTTCGACGTCATAAGAATAGACCATTTCCGCGGTTTTGAGAGTTTCTGGGCAATTCCTTACGGAGACAGAGACGCGAAAAACGGAAAGTGGGAAAAAGGTCCCGGCGCGCCGTTTGTCAAAATGCTCGCGGCGTGGTTTTCGGGCCTTGAATTCATCGCCGAAGACCTCGGAATAATAGGCGACGACGTGCGGAATTTGGTTAAAGAATCGGGCTTTCCGGGAATGAAAGTCCTTGAATTCGCATTCAATTCCGAAAGTTATTCGACCTATCTTCCCCACTCCTGCGGAAAAGACAGCGTCTGCTATATCGGAACTCACGACAACGAGACTGTTTCGGGGTGGCTTGAAAATTCGAAAAAAGCGGACGTTGCGTTCGCAAAAAGATATATGAAAATAACGCCCGACGAGGGTTGGCAGTTCGGGTTTATCAGAACGGGAATGGAAACGAATTCAACTCTTTTTGTGATGCAGATGCAGGATATCCTCTCTCTCCCCTCGTCTTCACGGACAAATATTCCGGGGACGGCGTTCGGAAACTGGAGATGGCGAATGAAAAAAGGCGAAACGAACGCGGCGCTTGCAAAAAAACTTTATTCATACACGAAAACATATCAGAGACTTTCGGTCTCCGACATTCCGGAGGATTGAAAAAAGCGGGTCAAAAGCCCGCTTTTTCTATTGAATTTATCGCGGAAATATGCTATAATTTCCTTATAAAGGAAAAAGGTATATATTATGATAAAAAGCGGCTATCTTGAAAGCATTTACTATCGCGACAGTTTAATAAACAGAACTTCGGAACTTGAAGACGAAATAAGAAAACTTCTTACCGCAAACCACGGCGTCGGAATTATCGGCGGCAGTTACGGCGAGGGATTACCCCTGTTTATGGTTTCCGAACTGACCGTTCAGATGCTCGGATATTCCTCCGACGAAGATTTCGGAAAGGCGACAGGATTCAAAGCGGCGGCGCTTATAAAGGGTCCTGTTACGGTATCGGAATTTTCCGCCCTTTCGGGAGAATGCGAAGCGTATTTTTACACGAAAACGGGAGAACTCGGCGTAAGGGTCGTAAAACGCGATTTTGACCTTGACGGAGAAAAAGTATGGATAGCGTCCGTCTGCGACACAGACGCTCTTTATAAAAAACGCAGACAGGAAATTCTGAAACAGAAAGAACTCGAACAGGCGTACGGAGTTCTGAGTGAAAGGACCGAAGAACTTGAGCAGGCGCTTTACGAAGCGCAGATCAACAATGAGATCATTTCCGCGATAAGCAAGACATATTGGCTTATCTACCGTATAGATCTGAAGAACGGCATCTTCGAAGAAGTTTCGACAAACGGAGAAGTTCACAAACTCACGGGCGACCGCGGTTTTGTAAAAGAAAGATTTCCGTTTGCCTGCAAAAATACCGTCGCGGCGGAGTTTCGGGAAGAGATGCTGGCTTTTCTTGACACGTCGACGCTTGCCGAAAGGCTTTCCGGAAAAGACGAAATATCAAAAGAGTACCGTACAGTCACGGGGAACTGGCATATAGGCAGATTTATCGTTCAGAAAAGAGAAGAAAACGGACGGGCCGTAAAAGTTCTCTATGCAATTCAGGTCATAAACGAGCGCAAAAAACAGGAACTCGAATATGAGGAGAAAATAAAAAAACTTGCCGAAGAAGCGCGGCGGGCAAACCTCTCGAAAACCGATTTTCTGCGGAGAATGAGCCATGATATAAGAACTCCGATAAACGGTATCCGCGGTATGATAAAAATAGCAAACCACTATCGGGACGATCCTGAAAAACTCGGAGAATGCAGAGAAAAAGTCTGGGAGGCATCGGGATATCTTCTGTCGCTTGTAAACGACGTTCTCGATATGAACAAACTCGAATCCGGAAACCTTACCCTCTGCAGTATACCTTTTGATATAGAGGCTCTCCTCGACGAACTCGACACCGTCGCCGAAATGCAGGCTGTCGACCGCGGCATAACGTATACCGTTTTAAAAGAGAACAGGAATATCGGACACAGGTATCTTATCGGCAGTCCGTCGCACCTTAAACAGATACTTATGAACATTGCGGGCAACGCGATAAAATACAATAAAGACGGCGGTTCAGTCACAGTCTGGACAGAAGAGATCGCCTGCGACGGAAAGCGCGCAGACCTGAAATTCGTATGTTCGGACACCGGTATCGGAATGAGCGAAGATTTTCAGAAACACGCTTTCGAACCGTTCGCCCAAGAGGAAAAAGAAAACGCAAGGACAGGTTATGCGGGCACGGGACTCGGACTTTCGATAGTAAAATCTCTTGTTGAAGAAATGAACGGGCGGCTTGAATTTTCAAGTAAGGAAAATGTCGGAACGACCTTTGAAATAACGATACCTTTCGGAATCACGGACCACGT
>CAKSQP010000112.1 GCA_934486965.1 uncultured Eubacteriales bacterium | reverse complement strand
GTTTGTCGGATCGTACGATACGGTTATCGGGAACTCGTCGCTCTCTTCCGCAGCATCGCTGATCTTGAACTTCAGAGTAACGACAGTACCGTTTGCGGTGAAGTTTTCTCTTGCGGTGTCGTTTGCCCAAACAAGATAATAGGGGTTTGTCTTCGACGGGTTATGAAGATTTGCACCGAGAACGCCGGCGTCTGTTACGTCAATAAGGGTAAGTTCCGCGGGGAACTCAACCGTAAGAGACATACCGACTATACCGGGGTTGTTTTTAAGTCCGATAGTTACTTCAACCTCGGAGCCTGCGTCCGAAACGACGCTGGACACGACGATTGTCGGATCTGTTGACTCAGCGCTTGCGGTAATGACCGTAAACTGAGCAATCAGAAGACAAAACGCCATAACAAGGGAAATAAGTCTTGCACTTGATTTTGTCATGTTTTAATTTAATCCTCCTGTGTTGGGAAACCGGACCGGAAAGCACGGGTACCCATTGATATAATTATTATAACATTATATGTTATGCTTGTCAACCTTTTTTGCGGAATTTTCGCCGTATTTCGGCACAATTATTTTACGGTGCAGGGCAAAGTTTCATAGCCTGCCCAGTGAGCGACGTGGCGCGAAAGGACAACTCGGTCGAGATTGTTGACTTTGCCGTCTCCGTTTACGTCAGCGGCAAGTTCATTGATACCCTTTTCAATAGCTTCGGGCCATTTTGCAAGCCAGCGGGAAAGATCAAGTCTGTCTCTTGCATTTACAACGCCGTCGCCGTTAACGTCTCCGATGATATAGTCCGTGCTCAGGGTCTTTTTGTAATCGTCGACAGCCTGAGCGACTTCGTTTGCAAAGTTGACGAATCTCGGATTATAAGTCAGAGTTACGTCTTCAACAAAACTGTCCGCCTGACCTGCGGCTCTGTACTGAGTAAATCCGGCGTTTGCAAGTTTCTTGAATCCGAATTCATCTACTGCCGCAAGTTCTTCGGGAATGAGTTCGTCAACATAGAGTTGAAGAACTTCAAGCAGTTCGGGATCTCCCGAAGTATTCTTGACAAGGGAGTTTGCGGTATTGATAATATCGTAAAGGTCCTGCGCGGACAGAAGCATACAATTTTCGTTAAGGAAGTCTATAAGCCCGGTAAACGCAGTGTTTGCGGCAGCGGCATTATCGGCAGCCTCCATGGCAGCCATGGCCGAGTCTATTTCCGAAACAAAGTCTATAGGAGCCTTGCCTTCGACATAGAGTTCGTTTCCTACCGCAAGGATATGTTCTTTGAGCTGAGCGGTCGTTCTCTTGGCCCAATAATCGGAAGCCTCAAAAACAAGTTTGCCCGAAGAGTCGGTAACGTTGTTTTCCGCAACATAAGTAATGATTGAGTTTATTGCTCCGAAAAGTTTATCCGTAAAGAAAACTTTGGAAGCGTCGTATCCGCCGGTAGCCCATTCTTTAAGAGCCTGAATGAGCGAAACGAGGTTTTCATTAGAGATATCGGCTTCATAAGCCGCAAGTCTTTCGGCAAGAAGAGTCTTTATATTTTTGCCGTCCATAACAGGATCCGTCACGCCGTCTCCGAGATAATTTATGATAGCTGTTATATTATCGACGACCTCTTTTGCAGCAACGGGCTCTTCTTTATTCAGATGTCTTGCAGCAATGACTTTACCGCAGTCTTTGCAGACTTTTCTCTCCTCACCCGAACCTTTTTTCTGGGTAAACTCTTTATGTACGACCCATTCGGTATTTGCATGAACGCAGGGAAGAGAATTTACAAGTTTGATTGCAAATCCGAGGGGTCTTTCCGGTCTGTCTTCCGGCTTTATATCTTCGGCATCATCGTCTTTGCTCTTTGTAAGAAGATTTACTTTTCCGCCCTCATTATAGATACCTGCACCCGCCTGAATACCGCAGGAGGTTTCTCTGTCGGCGGCAGCGTTGTTGAAGTTTACCGCCACATTGAAAGGAATGGAAGCGTTTTCCGTCGCGGTAATACCGAAACCTACCGACCAGTCAAGAGTAAGTTCGTAGACATAGCCTGTTTCGGTTATATAAATTCCGCCGTCGGGCTCAACTCCGTTCTTTGCAATGGTCTTTGTCGTATCATAGGTCTTTCTCCTCTGAACAGTTGTAAGTGCTCCGGTCTCTGCGGGATAGACCTGAAGATCGCCCTGTACCTGAGAAAAAACGAATTTGCAGGCAGCGTTCCTCGAAGCATTGTACGCCGCGACTTCAAGATCGTCGCCCGTCCATGAATTTACCTGTGCGGGATTATCATTTATTTTGTGGGGAGTAGTGATGACTACGCAGAGATAGAGGTTTGTAGCGTCCCAGGAAGCATAACCCTCAAGTCTCGAATTGTACCACTCGGAAGAAGTACGTTCGGGATTTTCCTCAGCGTCGTAACGTCCTGATTCTTTGTTGAAATCGACAGTCGCATGGTTATCTCTCACCCAATTCATATTACCGTCGTCGTCGGGTTTCTGATACCATGTATCGGCACCGGTGATATCAAATATCTTCGTATAGGAAGCGTCGACCTTGCCGTCCATTTTGGGAGCGGTCGAAACTTTTGCGATCTCAATATTCGTCATTGAGCCGTCGTCCGGCACATAATTTTCTTCGGCGACAGTATTCAGCGAGAACTAAGCGCCCAAAGAAACGACCATTGCGATTGCAAGAATGAATGACAGCGTTCTTTTCATCAAAAGTCCTCCTTCGTTGTTTTCGGGATTTTCCCATGGTTTTGATGAGATGACACCGATAAACCGCAAAACCGAACATTGCAAAACCGACCGGTTTTACCTGCGTTTTTTGCAGATAATCAATGTCATCATTAAACACATTTTAATATACCACAACAACGGCAAAATGTCAATCTTTCCGAAACGAATTTTTTATTTCAAAAAGCGGCAAAACCGTATGCGATATTCGGAAAAAATCCCGAAAAAACGTAAGATTTCTTTTACACCGTCCCGATTTCAGGACTTTACATCTTTTGCCTTATCCGACATAGGGCAAAGTTGCGTATTCTGCCCAGTGAGCAAGGTGGCGGGTAAGGATAAGTCTGTCAAGGTTATTGACTTTACCATCGCAGTTGACATCGGCGGCGGCTTCGATTATTCCCTGTTCAAGGGCTTCGGGCCATTTCGCAAGCCAGCGCGTAAGAAGGAGGCGGTCGTAGTTGTTTACGATACCGTCGCCGTTCACGTCGCCGAGGAGGACATCGGTAACATCGACCGTCCCGTTTTGTGTTGCAAATGCAACTTCTTCTCCGTTGACGTCGTAAATGTCGAAATTACCGTAATCGTAAGAAACGGATATCGGGGTCTTGCCGAGAGGCGCATCTTCAAGAATTTCGAAAGTAAGGATCGCGATATTTCCGTTTACGGTGAAGTTCTCGGTAGCGGTGTCGTTTACCCAGTTAAGATAATAGGGCGTTTCTAAAGACGGGGTGTGGACCTGAGCACCGAGAACTCCGCAGTCTTCGACATTGACAAGTTTCAGGATATTTGCGTCATAATCAAGTTTCAAAGACATGGACGCTATTCCGGGGTTATTTTTAAGAGAAACGGCAACTTTGACCTGATTGCCGATAATTCCGCGGACGGAAGAGACTTCTATCAGAGGATCATTTTCGCTCGGTTCGTAAAAAGTATAGTTGTCTTTATATGTATCTCCGCAAAGAGTGCAAGTATGAAGAGTATATCCCGGTGAGTTTTTTGTCGGAGGAATAATTTCTTCCCCGTAATTGTGGTCGAGTGTTGAAATATCAGCCGCAGGACTCGAAAAACTTTCCGGGCAATTCTCTGTTGCTTTCATTCTCTGATAAAATTTGTGACTGCTGTTTCTTGTCAGATTTTCAAAGACATTACTGTCCTGCCACTCGCCGTCGTCCATACGGTATTCGTATCCGTCAGTCGGGGCAAGAACAACGGAATTTTCAGTAAGGGTTAAAGCCGTCGGGGTTTTGGGAGTAATCTTGTTCAGATA
The DNA here is from genome assembly GCA_934486965.1 of uncultured Eubacteriales bacterium. Lineage (GTDB taxonomy): Bacteria > Bacillota > Clostridia > Oscillospirales > UBA644 > Geddesella. The sequence continues at coordinate 943 of CAKSQP010000112.1, read as the reverse complement.
ATAGTAAACCGGAATATTATTATTTTGTGCATAAGTATCTGCATAACTTCCTTTTACTGTTCGGATTGTAAGATTTTCACAATTGGAAAAAGCATTCCAACCTATGCTTGTCACGCTGTCAGGTATGGTTATACTCGCAAATCTGGAACAGCCGTAAAAAGCATACCATCCAATCTTTGTCACACTATCAGGAATTGTTATTGTTTCAATCCCGTCACAATATGAAAATATATAGTCAGGAATGGTTGTTATTCCCTCCTCAAAAGTAATATTCTTTAATTGGGAACAATTACTAAACGGCCCATATTTTGAATCTTCAAAAGTCCCGCATTTACTAAGCGACTTTGGAATTTCGATAGATTCTATTGCCGTATCCGAAAAGGCAGAAATTCCAAGATAGGTTAAATTTTTAGGAAGGTTTACAGTTTTCAAGCTTTTGCAACCATCAAAGACATAATCATTTATGGCTGTTAAATTGTTTGGAAGTTTTACATCTGTAAGGTTCTTGCAATATGAAAAAGTAGATTTCCCTATATGTGTTACACTGTCGGGAATCGTTATGCTTGTAAGTCCGGTACAATCGGAAAAGGCATATTCTCCTATACTTGTTACGCTGTTGGGAATCGTTATGCTTGTAAGTCCGGCACAACCGGAAAAAGTTCCAAGCTTTATACTTGTAACGCTATTGGGAATCGTTATACTTATAAGTCCGGTACAACCGGAAAAAGCAGAACTTTCTATACTTGTTACGCCGTTTGGGATCGTTATGCTTGTAAGTCCGGAACAACCGTAAAAGGCATATTCTTCTATACTTGTTAAACTGTCGGGAATTGTTATGCTCGTAAGCCCGGTACAACCTCTAAAAGCATTCCAGCCTATACTTGTAACGCTGTTGGGAATCGTTATACTTGTAAGTCCGGTACAACCGGAAAAAGCATCCCAG
>CAKSQP010000111.1 GCA_934486965.1 uncultured Eubacteriales bacterium | reverse complement strand
CTTTGATATCGTTTCAGTTCCTAATAAAGGATATCTTCTCAAAAATTCGGGCAACAATTTTTCCGCAGCAATAATAAAAAGCAAACTCAATAAAGATGTCGACGTAGAATGTGTAAAAACCGTAGGATCTACAAATAACGTGCTGAAAAGCGAAGCGGTGTCGACTTCACTAAAAAGAGAAAAGGTTCTTATCGCAGACAGTCAGACGGCAGGGAAGGGCGGGCTCGGAAAAAGTTTCTGGTCGCCCGAGGCAACGGGAATGTATATGAGTATTCTCTTATATCCCAAATTCAAAGCGACAGAGGCATACCTGATAACTGCCGCCGCCGCAGTCGCAGTATGCCGCGCGATTGAGAAAGTCTGTCCTGACTGCAATCCCGAAATAAAATGGGTAAACGACGTTTTCGTAAACTCAAAGAAAGTTTGCGGGATACTGACCGAGGGCGCTACTGACTTCGAAAGCGGCGGACTTGAATATGCCGTCGTCGGAATAGGCGTGAACCTTTTCACTCCCGAAAAAAAATTTCCGACAGAACTGAAGAATATTGCGGGAAGCGTCTTCGAAAAAGTGCCGTCGCCCGAAACAAGAAACGAATTTGCCGCGGCTCTGATAAACGAATTTTTCGCAGTATATGAAAACGGCGTCGGATTCATGAGCGAATATAAAAAACGCTCTCTTTTGACAGGGAAAAGAGTAACATCGGCTTTGGGCGGAGGAACCGTCGAAGAAATTACGGACAGAGCGGAACTTGTTCTTCGCCTCGATAACGGGGAGATCAGAAAGATTTCCGCAGGTGAAATAAGTGTAAAGGAAGATAAAAACAATGAAAAAGAAAACATATAATATAGTTTCATGCGGCGTTATGACCGCTCTCATCGCAGTGCTTTCCCTGATCTCAATACCTCTTCCGTCGGGAGTTCCGATCACATTGCAGACCTTTGTTATCGCGCTTGCAGGCTTTTTCCTCGGAAGCGGATTTTCCGCAGTCAGTGTTGCGGCATATATCGTTATCGGAGCGATAGGTCTTCCCGTATTTTCGGGTTTCAAAGGCGGTCTTTCGGTACTTACGGGATATACGGGCGGTTTTATCTTAGGATTTATTCTGCTTGCGGCTTTGTGCGGGCTCAAAAGAGACAAACTCTGGCTTAACCTTATATTTGCGGTCATCGGTCTGGCGCTCTGTCATTTCTGCGGAACCTTACAGTATATGTTTCTTGCAAATATGGAATTTATCCCCGCATTCTTGCTTGTCTCCTCGCCGTATCTGATTAAAGATATTATTTCAATAGGAATTGCAAAATGGATCGCCGTCATAATGTTAAAAGCGACCGATAAAATCAAAAAATCCTGAGTTTTCTCAGGATTTTTTTCTTATATTTCGTCGTTATCGCGCGGCAGATCTTCGACAGAGTCTTCTATTATCTGCTTTACGGCGTCAACACCCGTTCCTTTTTCGGAAGAGAAGGGGATAACGTCGACCCCGAATATCTCTGAGAATTTTTCCGCCTGCACTTTTGCTGCCGTAGGAGAAAGTTTATCGGCTTTTGTCGCGACCACGCAGAAAAGATAGTTTTTCGACATCAGATAATCGTACCTTATCATATCGTTTTCCGACGGATCGTGACGGATATCGACAAGCAGGAAGACCATTCTGATATCCCTGTCAAGGTCGAAATAATCCTCAATGAGACTGCCCCAGTTTTTACGTTCGGCTTTCGAGCGCTGAGCAAAACCGTAACCGGGAAGGTCGACAAGGTATGCCGTCCTGTCAATTTCAAAAAAGTTGATGGATATCGTCTTTCCCGGTTTTGCGCTGGTGCGGGCGAGTGCTTTTCTGTTCAGAACCTTATTTATCATCGAAGATTTGCCGACGTTCGATTTCCCGACAAAAAGTATTTCGGGTTTCATCGCAAGGGTAAGTTCACGGTCGTTAAACCAACTTGTTTTGAACTCTACGTTGTGGAAATTCATATCATAACTCCTTTAACGCGACGGAAAGTACGTCTTTCATCGTCTCCGCAGGGATAAATTCAAGTGCCGATTTCACTTCGCCGTCGATCTCGTCAAGGTCGGGAAGATTGAGTTTCGGAACTATTACTTTTTCAATTCCGGATTTATAAGCCGCCATAGTCTTTTCTTTAAGACCGCCGATAGGCAGAACATTGCCCCTTAAAGTAATTTCGCCCGTCATCGCAACTTTACCGTTCACTTTCTTTTTCGAAAGTTCGCTTATAAGCGCTGTTGCTATTCCTATACCCGCAGACGGTCCGTCTTTGGGAACGGCGCCCTCGGGAAAATGGAAATGGATATCGCTGTTTTTATAGAAATCGGGGTCTATTCCGAATTCTTCGGCAACGGAGCGGACAAAACTTATTGCAGTCTTTACGGATTCTTTCATAACGTCGCCGAGAGACCCCGTAAGTTCGACTTTTCCCGTGCCTTTGAGAACGGAAACCTCAATCGGCAGAAGTTCTCCGCCGACGGAGGTGTATGCAAGACCGTTAACGACGCCGATCTTATCCGAAAGGTCTGTCATTTCGTCGCGGAACTTCGGAGCGCCCAAAAATTCGTGAAGGTTTTCGGCGGTTACGGTGACTTTTTCTGTCGTGTCTTCCGTAACGAATTTTCTTGCGATCTTACGCAATATCGCCGCTATCTTCTTTTCCAGATTGCGGACGCCCGCTTCTCTCGTATAATGTTTTATAATTTCTTTTATCGCACTGTCCGTAATTTCGACGGAATCCGAAGAAACGCCGTGTTTTTCGATCTGTTTCGGAACAAGATGTTCCTTTGCAATATTGAATTTCTCCGTGTCGGTATAGGACGACAGTTCGATAATTTCCATTCTGTCATAAAGCGGCATGGGAATTTTATCTGCGTCGTTCGCAGTCGCGATAAAGATAACGTTGCTGAGGTCGAACGGAAGATCTATGTAATGATCTTTGAAATTCTTATTCTGTTCGGGGTCAAGGACCTCAAGGAGCGCCGCCGACGGATCGCCTTTATAATCCGCACCGAGTTTATCGACTTCATCAAGCAGGATCACGGGATTTGCGACCTTTGCATGAATAACGGCGTCCATAATGCGTCCCGGCATTGAAGCAAGATAAGTTCTCCGATGTCCGCGTATCTCGTTTTCGTCGCGGACGCCTCCGAGAGCGATCCTTTCAAATTTTCTGCCGCAGGTTTTCGCTATCGACTGAGCAACCGACGTTTTACCCGTACCCGGAGGACCTATAAGGCAGAGTATCTGAGCGTTTGCCTTACCCGTAAGTTTTTTTACAGCCAGAAATTCTATAATTCTGTCCTTTACTTTTTCAAGGCCGTAATGATCGGCGTCGAGAATTTCCGCAGCGGCTTTAAGGTCGGACGAATCTTCGCTGAAAACGCCCCACGGAAGAGAAAGACAGCAATCAAGATAGGTAGATATTACGGAAAATTCCTGCGAAGCCTCGGGTAAATTCCATAATTTTTCAGCCTCGCCCTTCAGTTTTTCCTTAACATCGTCGGGCGCCTTCATGGCGGCTATTTTATCGGAGTAAAAATCGGTCGCCTCTTCGCTCGTATCGTTGATTTCCTCTTTAAGAACTCTTATCTGCTCTCTTATAAAATATTCTTTTTTGGAAGCAATTACGTTTTTCTGAATTTTCGTGTTCAATTCGCCCTGATATTTTATCATTGCGAGTTCCGACTCAAGAATATCGCAAAGCCATGTTCCTCTTTTTTCAATATCGAGTTCATTGAGGATATCGAGTTTGTCGTCAATGGGAAGAAAGGAATTTTCGGCAATAAAGTCGCAAAGCATTCCGAGATTATCGGTCTCTGCCGCTGTTTTGAGAATTTTCTCGTCAAAATCGCCGTTATTATTAACATAAGTCGAATACAGACTCAGTAATTTATCGAAAACCGCCTCTGAAAATTTTGAATCGGCTCTTGAAATATCAAGTTCCTTAACGGGAGAAACGGAAATAAACAACGCCCCGTCCTTAAGATACGGCGCCGACTTCTTCTCCGCACGGCAAAAACCGTCAAAAACAACAGTCGCAGGGTGTTTATCGGAAACCGAGATTTGACGTATTATTCCTATAATCCCGCAGGAAGAATCGGAATTCCCCCTTATTGCCATAAAATCTTCAGGTTTTTCATCTGAAAACTCGTAAAAAATATATCTGCCCTCATTTACGGCTCTCTCCGCGGATTTAAGCATATATTTATTTACGGGAGTGAACTGTATCCGCATCTGAGGGAAGGGGACAAAGGATTCCGCGGCGAGGTAGGGGAGGGTAATAAGTCCGTTTTCATCGCCGTAGAACGTCGTCAGTCTATCTATCTGTGAATAACTTTCGGAAAAAGAATTTAACATCGGAGTTTCCTTCCATAATATAATTATTACAGTGTATAGTAACATATAAAAGTAACATTATTTTGAAGTTTTCGGCATTATGTCCAAGTCACAAAAAAGACATATTTTAGTTTGTTTTCAAAATATTCATAAATAACCTATTGAAAATATCAGTGGAATATGGTATAATTGTTTCCGTCAGATACGGTGGGTATAGCTCAGCTGGTTAGAGCGCCAGATTGTGGCTCTGGAGGCCGTGGATTCGAATTCCACTATCCACCCCAAAATTAAGATCCTGTCGGGTTATCGGCAGGATTCTTGTTTTATAATATATAAAAATCCATGTCTGCTTTTGCAGACATTTTTTTGTTTCAAATAAAAAAATCCGCTCTCATTTTAAGCGTTTATTTTTCTTCCGAATGATGAATCGATCAACAGGAGAATTTTTATTTAATCGATAAAAACAGAATTATAAGCAATTTCTTGCCAATAAAACAATTATAAGAAAAAAATCATTACAAGAACATCTCATTAAATTATAATAGTATAAATTGTATATAAGCGACAGTCTCATTATTTAATAAAAGCCTTGCAACCGTTGATTTTCTTTATAATATATAATATAGATG
>CAKSQP010000110.1 GCA_934486965.1 uncultured Eubacteriales bacterium | reverse complement strand
AGGTATGACGCCGAATTTTTCGGGAACGTTTGAGGAAACGCCCGAAAAAAACGTTTTCATATCGGAGCGGAATTCTTCCATTGCGGGATCGGGAAGATATTCTTCTCCGAGTTCCTCCGGAAACAAAAGAGAAAACATCATCTGAAAATACCCGCAATGAACTCTTCGATATCCTTTACAAGACCGCCGACGGCTTCAAAACTCAGCAGTTTATCGTAAAAAACGACGACGGCGGCGACAAGTCCGACAAAAAGCAGCAGAGAAATTATCCCCATTGCAATTCCCGCTTTCGCCCTGCCGTGCCGGTTCGGGGCCTTTAATGACGCCGCGCCCGAAACTATCGCAGAAACGGCGACAGGAAAGATAACGAAGAAAAAGAGCGAAAATATCCCTTTGACCATAGCCCCCGTCGCTTTTCTGTCAAGTTCGACTTTCGGGATATGCAGATTTTTGTTTTCGGGAGTTATCGGGGCGTCGTTTATCCTTTCGTCCCGCAGTCTGATGTCGGGGTTATACGAAAAAAGTTCGTCAAGGTTTTCATCGGGCAGCCCGTTAGTCATAAAGCACCTCAGTTCGTTATTACCGTTATACCCTTGTTTTTAAGAGCATAAAGGTCGGAATCGCTCACCGTTGAATTTGAGCAGGTAACGCTGTCGAGTTTCTTACAGCCCGCAAGCGCCGAAATATTTTTCGGATAATTGCCGCTTATATTGAGCGTCGTAAGATTTCCGAGAGACGTAAGCGGAGAAACGTCGAAAATACTGTTGTTTCTCACATCGAGAGTCTGAAGTCTCGAAAGTTTCGCTACGGACGCAAGCGCGGAATCGTTCATTTCGGCGTTTGCCGCAACAAGATGTTTGATATTCGTTCCCGAAAGCACTCCGTAATCGGAAATTTTATTACCGCTGACGTTAAGCGTCGTCAGATTCGAAAGAGTCGAAATACTTTCGAGAGAAGTTACGGCGTTCGAGGAAATATCAAGGTTTGTAAGCGAAGACATTGCCGAAAGCGAACTTATGTTGTAAAGTTTGTTGTTTGAAATATCAAGAGACGTAAGCGATGTCAGACGGCGAAGCGCTTCAACGGAAGAAAGTTGGTTTCCCGAAGCGTTGAGAGTCTTCAGCGACGAAAGTTCGGAAAGCGCCGAAACGGTCGTTACGAGGTTGTCGGAAATATCCGCGGTCTTGAGTCTCGTCATCGAGGACATCGCGGAAATATCCTGAATAAAGTTTTTGGAAATATTTATTTCCGAGAGAGACGAAAGTCCCGAAATAACGGAAATATCTTTAATGTTATTGTCGCTTACCGAAAGGCTCTTGAGTTTAACGAGTTTCGACAGCGGTTCTGCGTCGGAAACGGTATTTCTGTCGAGGACAAGACTTTCAAGCCACGTCATCGAAGAAATATATTCAAGGGCTTTTGACGCGATCTTGCAGTTTGTAAGATCAAGTTCCTTTACGTTAAGCAAAGACGGAAGTATCGAAAAATCGCTTATTCCCGTCTCTCCGTGCAGGATAACGGAGGTCAGATTCGGAATCGCCGCAAGGTCTTCAAGAGTTGAGATCTGTCCGGACACCGCCGAAGTCTCTTTCGTTGCGTTCGTAAATGCGGTTATTCTTTCAAGGTCGCCGTAAAAAACGGTTCCCTTCGGCTTGTTTATCAGTATTCTGACAATAGCCTCGACTTTCGGATCGACGAATTTATATTCGGAATTGCTGTTATAAACGCTGAAAACGGCGTTATATTCGTTGCTTATATAACCGTCTTCCGAAGCCGCGACTGCACGCAGATTTATCGAATTGCGCTCAAGTTTTATCGGGTTTCCGTCGTATACACTGCTTTCGAAATCGGGCGCGGAGCCGTCGGTCGTGTAATATATCTTACAGCCTTCGTCGGCGGTCATCGTTATTTCTATTGCGGAGTCATAGTTTCCCGAAGCGGGAGAGACAGTCGGGGACGACGGCAGTTTTTCAAGGACTTTCATCGACATATAACTCGAATCGATCCCGTTTATAAAGTCGAACGCCGCCTGAAATTTACCCTGCAACGCAAGGGCTTTTATATATTCGAGGTAGGAGTCTATATTTCTCGGATTGAGTTCGATACTGCGGGCAAGGATCCTTTCCGCGTCGGCGTAGTTCTTATCCTGCATATAAATATCCGCAAGAAGAGTTCTCGCTCTCGTATAAGTTTCGTCGAACTTCAGGCACGCTTCAAGTTCCTTTTGCGCAGACTGAATATCGCCTTTTTCAATGTACGAAGTCGCTCTGTCGTAATACCGCTGGCTGAAACCGAAAAAGTTCTTGTCCTGAGAATATATAAATATAAATATGGCGATAAGTCCGAAAACGATAAACGAAATAAGAAACGAATAGTAAAAAGTGCGGGCGTAATGCCCCTTTATCTTTTCGGATCTCTTCGATTCGTTTTCTTTTTTATCCGCCTTTGAAACTATCTTTTTTTGCTTATCGGTCTTATTTGCGTCGTTCATCAATGCACCTCCGAAAAACAACTCTTTCTTATTTTATAGTATATACCATTTTTCGGTAATAGTCAAGACAAACGCTCAAAATTCATAAATCATATACATTTCCTTTACGGCATATATTTTAGAAAAAAGGAGGTCTCAAAATGCGGTCGAAAATCATCACGGTGCTTATACTTACGGTGTTCTTTCTTTCCCTGCCGTTTGCCTGCGGTCTGTTTTTCCCGAAAGAGAACGAAGCGACGGTCTTTGAAAATAAAGATTACAAGGTAACAAAAGATATAACGGTCAAAATATACGACGCCGAAACAAAGCAGATAAAGGACGGAAGTCTTGCGGATTGTATATACAGGCAAATCGTTTCGGACGGTGCCGACGGTCTTTGCGACGAAGCGGTAAAGGCGGTCGCCTGCGCTGTTTGCAGTGATATGCTCTATGACAGGACCTTCTCGAAAGAAAAGCACCCCGACGCGTTTTTGTGTACCGATTGCGCCGACTGCAACAGTCTATCCGAACCCGAACGAAAACTTTCGGAAAGCGAAAAAAACAGAGTTCTCGCCCTTATTTCGGAAGTTATCGGAAACGCCGTTTTTTACAAGGGACAGGCAATCATCGGCGCACGGACGGCTTTTTCCTCAGGCAAAACCGAAAACGCATCGGATATTATAGGCGACCTGCCCTATCTCAAATCAAAAGAAAGTTTCTGGGACGTAAAATGCGCGGGATTTTCGTCCGAAATTTCGATACCGTTAAACGATTTTTACGGAAAAGCGGTCACGGTATGGGGGTGTGACGGTGAAAAAAACATAAACAACATTAAAATAACCGACAGGACCGACAGCGGCGCCGTAAAGAAAATAAGCGTTTTCGGGAAAGAAATTTCGGGTGCGGATTTTTGCAAAGAAACGGGAGTTCAGTCCATAAATTTCGCGTTCAGAGCCAAAGACGGCAATATAATTTTCACTTCGAAAGGAAAAGGGCTTTGTCTCGGACTCAGTGAATACGGGGCGGGCTGTCTTGCAAAACAGGGTTATACTTATGAGGAAATTCTGAAATATTACTATACAGATGTTGAAATAAAGACCGTTCCCGACTCCGATTTTTCTTGACTTTGCCTCTCGGATATGGTAAAATCAAACGAATAAGATCACGGAGAATGAAAATGAAAAAGATACCGAGTTTTGAAGTAAACCACGAAAAATTAAAAGAAGGAATTTATGTTTCAAGAAAAGATAAGGTCGGAGAAAATATCGTAACGACCTTTGATTTGAGATTTACAATCCCGAATAAAGAGCCCGCAATGGACACCGCTGCGGTCCACGCAACAGAACACCTTGCCGCGACGTTTCTGCGCAACGACAGAGAATGGGCTGAAAAGATCATATATTTCGGACCTATGGGCTGTCGCACGGGCTTTTATCTTATTGTTTCGGGAGACCTTTATCCGAAAGATATTTTCGGACTTGTAAAGAGATGCATGGAATTCTGTATCGGTTATGAAGGTAAAATTCCGGGAGCGTCGGCGCGGGACTGCGGGAATTATCTCGACTTAAATCTCGAATTTGCAAAATTCTATTGCCGAAAATATTACGATAAGGTTTTGTCCGAATATTCCGAAGAAAGAACGGTTTATCCCGAATAATCATGGAAAAAAGCGAAATAAAGCCGTATAACGACCTGAGCGGATACCTAAAAAGGACGTACGGAGAAAAAATATACAAAATATCCCTGAACGGGAACATGACCTGCCCGAACAGGGACGGAAAAGTCGGCGTCGGCGGCTGTATTTTTTGCAGTGCGGGAGGTTCGGGCGACTTTGCCGCAAATTCTTCCCTGTCTATTTACGATCAGATTGAAGAGGCAAAGAAAAAGGTCTCGAAAAAAATCAAAAACGGGAAATATATCGCATATTTTCAGGCGTTTACCAATACTTACGCTCCCGCAGACTATCTCGAAAAGATTTTCACCGAAGCGATAAGCCACCCCGATATCGAGATTTTGTCGATTGCGACCCGCCCCGACTGTCTTCCCGACGATGTTTGTGACCTGCTTGAAAAACTCAACAAAATAAAGCCCGTATGGGTCGAACTCGGTTTGCAGACTATCCACGAGCAAACCGCGGAGAAAATCCGCCGGGGATACGACCTTTCCGTGTTCGACAAAGCGGTGAAGAACTGTAAAGCGGCTGGGCTTTACACCGTGGTTCACATGATAATCGGGCTGCCGGGCGAAACGCCGGAAATGGCGGCGCAGACCGCCGGTTACATCGGCAAAAGCGGCGCCGACGGCATAAAGCTTCAGCTTCTTCACGTTCTTCGGGGAACCGATATGGCGGAGCAGTACGCCGCCGGGGAATTTGAGGTTATGAGCATGGAGGAATATATTTCCGCCTTGGAGGAGTGCGTTCGGCGTCTGCCGCCCCAAATGACCGTTCACAGGCTCACCGGGGACGGCGACAAAAAATATTTGATTGCGCCTTTGTGGTCGGCGGACAAAAAGCGGGTGCTCAATGCGGTGAACGGAGCTTTTCGCCGCGACAACGTGGTTCAGGGGGAACATTATGAGGTATAA
>CAKSQP010000109.1 GCA_934486965.1 uncultured Eubacteriales bacterium | reverse complement strand
TCGGAATTCTGAAAATAATAAATCCATATAAAAGAAAAAAGGGAGACTTAAAATGAAAGCAACCGGAATTGTAAGGAGAATAGACGATCTCGGCAGAGTCGTTATTCCCAAAGAGATACGGCGGACGATGCACCTCAAGGAGGGCGCGTCTCTTGAGATATACACTGATAAAGACGGAGAGGTCATTTTCAAAAAATACTCGCCTGTCGGAGAGATGTCGGAGGACGCGCAGATATATTGCGACGCGGTACACAAAGCCACGGGAATAACCGCCGCAATAACAGACAGGGACTCGGTCGTCGCAGCGGCGGGAGAATACAAAAGAGAACTCTGCGACAAAAAGATATCGAGGGAACTTGAAAGCGTTATGGAGGGAAGGACACCGTATCTTTACCGCATAGGTTCGCCGCGTATAGGAATAATTGCCGCAGCGGAAAGAGACACGGACCTTTACGCGGGGACGGTATGTCCGATAAACGTCGACGGCGATATTATCGGGTCGGTCGTTCTGCTTATCGACGACAGGGGCGCGGAACACGGGAAAACCGAAGAAAAACTCGTCGCAATGACCGCGCATCTTCTGGCAAGACTTATGGAAAGTTAAGAACCGCGATGAAAAATCATCGCGGTTCTTTATGTTTTTGAAGTTTTATTTGTCTTCGGCAACTGCGAATTTCTTTATCATTACATAAAGAAGTATCCATACCGCGGCAACAGATCCCGAAGCGATAAACGATACGAAAGACGAAGCGCTTACGCCGAGAGATCCGAGAGCGCCTATTCCGGAAATTATTCCGAGAGCAAGACACCAGCCCGAAGCCGCTTTCGCCTTTTCGAGGGTCGCAACGCCCGAATCAAGGCTCTGATAAAGGGACTTAAAGAATTTATGTATCGTAATATAGCCGATATTCATTACGATAATGACAGCCACAGCGACAAGAAGTGCGACAAATATTATAACGGATACGGCGGCGCCTCCGTAAGCCCATGAAGAGATATTGAGAGACGATCCGGAATATTGGTTCAGAATCGAGGCGAGATTTGCTCCGAAATAGGAACCGAGCGCAAGGACCGCTATCGCAAGGACGCCGAAACAACCCACCAGGACCCACATAATAACTTTGACGGCACAGAACGTTCCGCTTACATTTCTTATGTGAGACGTATGAAGATCGTTTTTCTTTGCCGCGGCGAAAGCAAGCCATGTGAATATAACGAACAGAATCGTTATAACGTTAAAAGAGCCTGCCGCAAGGGAAAAGACCGCCGATACGGAAAGAAGCACGGCAAGAATCAAAAACATCTGTCCCGAAAGAATTTCTTCGAGTTTCGCCTTTACGGGGTTCGAAGAAACGGGTTCGGAAACGATGACCGCCGCAGGTTCGACCTTGACTTCTTCGGTCACGGGTTCTTCGGCTTTCACTTCTTCGGTCACCTGAGAACCGCAGTTTTTGCAGAACTTTGCGCCGTCGTCGACGGGTGCTCCGCAGTTTTTACAAAACATATTATTTTCCTCCTTATATATATTTCCATTCGGAAACATCAAATACACCTTTGGTCGTTATTCTCAGAGACGGAATAACGGGAAGCGACATAAACGAAAGAGTCATAAACGGGTCGATATCCGCCGAAACGCCGAGTTTTTTCGCCTCTTTTTTCGCGTTTTCAAGGTCTTCGTTTACATCTACAAGCGGTCTGTCGGTCATAAGCCCCGCAATTTCGAAAGGCAGCGCCGCAACGGTTTTTTCACCGTCGTAAACGACTATTCCGCCTTTTTGTTCAACCAAAACGGAAACCGCCTTTGCCATTGCGTTTTCGTCCGCTCCGACAACTATTATATTATGGGAATCGTGAGCGACGGAAGTGGCGACCGCTCCCCTTTTAAGACCGTAACCCTTTATAAAGCCGACTCCGATATGTCCCGTGTTTTTATGACGTTCGACAACGGCTATCTTCAGAATATCGTTTCCGACATCGATCTTTTCGGCTTTTCCGAGGTTTTCGGAATATATTTCGCCTTTGACAAGTCCGATAAGTCCGAGCGGTTTTTCGTTTTTGAAATCTTTTGCCGAGACTTTCGGCAGACAGAACGAATTTTCGGCTTTTTCAAGAAGTTCTTTATCTATTTTCGGAGACGAAAACGGTTTTACGCCGCCTTTGTCGTAAACGAGTTTTCCTTTTTTGAAAACGGTCTCGACGTTGAAATCGGTAAGGTTATCCATAACGATTATGTCGGCAAGATAACCGGGGGCTATCGCGCCCTTATTGTTCATGAGGAAGTATCTTGCGGCGTTATGGGTCGCGACTTTCAGGGCGACTATCGGATCGGCTCCCATTCTGACGGCTTTTCTTACGATACTGTCGATATGACCGTCGCAAAGAAGGTCGTTCGGGTGTTTATCGTCGGTACAGAACATACAGCGGGACGCATATTTTCCGTTGAGTAGCGGCATAAGAGCAGTGAGATTCTTCGCGGCTGTTCCCTCTCTTATCATTATAAACTGACCGAGACGGAGTTTTTCGAGCGCGTTTTCGATATTATGGCACTCGTGGTCGGAATAAACGCCTGCGGCAATATATGCGTTGAGGTCTTTACCTGTAAGGTCGGGCGCGTGTCCGTCGATTTTTTTGTGATGCCCCTGCGACGTGAGAATTTTCGAAACGGTCGCTGTGTCTCCAGCGACGACACCGACGAAATTCATCATTTCGGCAAGACCGAGAACTCTGAAATTATCGAAATACGGGTCGAGGTCTTCGTAAGTAAGCACCGCTCCGCTTTCGTCTTCGTGAGTTGCGGGAACGCAGGACGGAAGCATGAAATGCACGTCAACAGGAAGATCTTCGGTCGCCTCGAGCATATAGTCGATACCGTCGGTTCCCATAACGTTTGCAATTTCGTGAGGGTCGCAGATTACGGTCGTCGTTCCGTGGGGGACGGTCGCTTTTGCGAATTCCGTCGGCGAAACGATGGCGCTTTCGAGGTGGATATGCGCGTCGATAAAGCCGGGAGAAACGATTTTACCCGAAACGTCGTATTCGGTTTTGCCGTCATACTCGCCTATTCCGACGATAAGACCGCCCGAGATAGCGATATCCGCAGTCTGCATTTCATTTGAAAATACGTTTACAAAAGAAGCGTTTTTTAAGACAAGGTCGGCTTTTTCCCTGCCTGCGGCGACGGCTATCGCCTTTTCTTTGCCGGGAAGTTTTCTTGCGACCCTTTCTTTCATTGTCTCGTTTTCAATCATTTTCCTGCCTCCGACGGAACATCTTTTATAGAAAGTGAAATTCTTTTCTTTGCGGCGTCGGCTTCCAGAACGACGACTTTTACAACGTCGCCGACCGAAAGGACTTCCGACGGGTGTTTTATGAATTTATTGCAGATACGGGAAATATGGACAAGTCCGTCCTGATGAACGCCGATATCGACAAACGCTCCGAAATCGACGACGTTTCTTACTGTTCCCATAACGACGGTACCGGGAACGAGGTCGGAAATTTCCATTGCGGCAGCCCGCATTAAGGGAGGCGGCAGTTCGTCTCGGGGGTCTCTTCCGGGTTTCATAAGTTCTTTTACGAGGTCGTCAAGCGTCGGCACACCGACTCCGCACTGTTCGGCGACGGTCTTTTTGCCCGCTTTTGAAACCCTGCTTTCGAGGTCGGAGATTTTGCCTGCCGAGACGTCCGGAAGCGTATATCCGCAGATTTCGAGAAGTTTTTCCGCCGCCTTGTAACTTTCGGGGTGGACGGAGGTATTGTCAAGCACGTTTTTGCTTTCGGGAACTCTTAAAAATCCCGCGCTCTGCTCGAATGCCTTGGGTCCGAGTTTTGAGACTTTGAGAAGTTGGCGGCGGGTAGTAAACGCGCCGTTTTCGTCGCGGTATGCAACGATGTTTTTCGCTATAGTTCCGTTAAGTCCCGAAACTCTCGAAAGAAGAGACGGGGACGCAGTATTGAGGTCTGCGCCTACCGAGTTTACGCAGTCTTCGACTACGCCGTCAAGGGCTTCGCCGAGGCGTTTTTGCGGCATATCGTGCTGATACTGTCCTACGCCTATCGCTTTCGGGTCGATTTTGACAAGTTCGGCAAGAGGGTCCTGAAGTCTTCTTGCTATCGACACAGCGGAACGGAGCGAAACGTCGAAATCGGGGAATTCGGCGGCTCCCAAGGGAGAGGCGGAATAGACAGACGCGCCCGCTTCCGAAACGACCATATATGTAACCTTTTGGGGAATTTCACGCAGTAATTCCGAAATGAAGTTTTCGCTTTCGCGGGACGCCGTTCCGTTGCCTATCGCGATATTCGTTATATTGTATTTTTCAATAAGTTTTTTGAGGGTCGCTTTCGACTCTTCGATTTTGTTATGCGGCGGCGTGGGATAGATAACGGACGTTGCAAGAACCTTTCCCGTACCGTCGACGACTGCGAGTTTACAGCCCGTTCTGTATGCGGGGTCAAAGCCGAGCGTGACGTTGCCTTTGACGGGCGGCTGCAAAAGCAAAGGCTTTAAGTTGAGAGCAAAGGTTTTTATTGCCCCCTCGTCGGCAGTTTCGGTAAGGGTGTTTCTCGTTTCTCTTTCAAGAGACGGAAAAATAAGTCTGTCGTAGGCGTCTTCTGCGGCGGCAACAACATATTTCGTCGCCTCACATTCGTCGCCGAGGATATGTTTTGAAATAATTCCGAGAGCCTTTTCGCGGTCGACCGAAAGCGAAACTTTCAGAAATTCTTCTCTTTCGCCGCGGTTGAGAGCCAAGATCTGATGTCCGACAAGTTTCGAAACGGGTCTTTCGAACTCATAATAAAGGCGGTAGACCGAATCTTCGTCTTCCTTTGCGGCAGTCGACGAAATAAGTCCGTCTTTCATAAAGAACGCGCGCAGGTCTTTTCTTATTTCGGCGTTATCCGAGACTGTTTCGGCGATTATATCCATTGCTCCCGCAAGAGCTTCGTCGGCTGAAAGAACGCCTTTTTCCTCATTTATATATTCTTCGGCTGTTTTTTCAATTCCGACGGTGTTTTTATCCTGTCCGAAAATAAGCAGAGCGAGCGGTTCGAGCCCTTTATCC
>CAKSQP010000108.1 GCA_934486965.1 uncultured Eubacteriales bacterium | reverse complement strand
ATCCTGCAGAGATACAACGAACTTATGGACATTATCGCCATTATGGGTATGGACGAACTTTCCGATGAAGATAAAGCCCTTGTTTCCCGCGCAAGAAAGATCCAGAGATTTCTTTCTCAGCCGTTCCATGTTTCGGAAAAATTCAACGGATTCCCCGGAATATATGTTCCTCTTTCCGAAACTATCCGCGGTTTCAAGGAAATAATCGAAGGAAAGCACGACGATCTTCCCGAATCGGCGTTCCTGTTTGTAGGAACCATTGACGACGCGGTAGAGAAAGCGAAGAGGCTTGCAAAATGAAAACTTTTCAACTGACGATCTCATCGCCGTCCGGTAACCTTTTTGAGGGCGAGGCGGTTTCTCTTTCCGTCAGAGGAACGGAGGGTGACCTTGCTGTCATGGCGGGGCATATACCGTTTATAACAAAGATCGTGCCGTCAAACGTTTATATCGAACTTCCCGACGGAACGGAAAAATCGGGAGAAACCGACGGCGGATTGCTGACCGTTTCTCAGGATAAAACAATATTCCTTTCGGGAACGTTTAATTGGAAATAAAAAAACAGCCGAAGAGCAAAACTCTTCGGCTTAATTTTTTTATCTGAATTCTTCAAGATATGCTTTAACGGCAAGGTACATATTGTATATATCCGTCTTTGCCGCCGCCTCATACGGTGCGTGCATCGAAAGAATGGGGACTCCCATATCGACGACCGTAATATTTTTTGCGGCTATGTATTTCGAAACGGTCCCGCCGCCGCCTGCGTCTATCTTTCCGAGTTCGTAGAACTGATATTCAAGATTTTTCTTATCAAAAAGATTGCGAAGTTCAGCCATGAATTTCGGATCGGCTTCCGACGCGTTTGATTTTCCGCCTGCGCCAGAATATTTATAAAGAGCAAAACCGCAGTTTACATCGGCACTGTTGCCTTTATCGTAAACTCCCGAATATGACGGATCGTAAGCCGCCGCAACGTCTGCGGAAAGGGCAGTGGAATTTTCAAACATCATATATTTGTTTTTGCCTGCGTTTTCCGCTGTTGCGGAAAGAATATCGTACCAGAAATTACCCTGCATACCCGTAATTCCGACGCTTCCTATCTCTTCTTTATCCGCAAGAAGAACAACGGAGGTCCTTTCGGGAACTGTCTCTTCAAAAAGCGCGGAGACGGCGGGGTAACAGCAAATTCTGTCGTCATGGCCCGCGGAAGCGATAAGAGAACGGTCAAGTCCGATATCTCTCGGCTCGTAATTAGGAACGAAGGAAAGTTCGGCAGAAAAAAGATCTTCTTCCGTAATGCCGTATTTTTCGTTGAGAAGTTTCATTGCGAAATATTTCGGGCTGTCTTCTCCGTCGATTTTCTTATCGTCGTTTTCCGACTTTTTATTGCGGCGGGTCCCGATAATAACTTTCAGGTCTTCACCCGAGATACCGCTATACAGCGATTTGCTCTCCTGTTCCCTTGCAAGGTGGGGAAGAAGGTCGGAGATATAGAAAACAGGATCTGTTCTGTCTTTACCTATAACTACGTCGACCGCAGTTCCGTCCTTTTTATAGACTCTTCCGCAGAGAATAAGAGGAATAGTGACCCACTGATATTTTTTTATACCGCCGTAATAGTGCGTTTTGAAATATGCGATCCCGCTGTCGTCAAAAAGGGGAGAGGGCTTGAGGTCAAGTCTCGGACAGTCTATATGCGCCGCGACCATATTGAATCCGTTTTCAAGCTCTTCTTTACCGACGGAAACAAGCAGCATTGAACGCTCTTTCTGGATATGATAAAATTTATCGCCTGTATGGTATTCTTTTTTGAAATCAAACGGGAGATATCCTTTTTCCTCCGCCTGTTTTTTCACGGCTTCGATTCCGGGACGTTCAATGTAACTGCTGTCAAGGAACGCTTTGTAGCCTTCGCAGTAATCGTACGCCTTATTTATGAAAGCGTCGTCTTTTTCTTCGAATGTATTCTTCTTTTTGTAAAGCAAGTCGCTCATACCGACTCCTCCTGACTGTTTTTAATATATTCTTTTACCGTTTCTGCAAGTTCTTTGATATCGTGACTTCCGTCGTTGACAATATTTATATCGGAATTCTTAATATAGTCGCTGTCGGAAAGTTGAACGGAAAAACGCTCATTTATCATATTTTCCGAGATACCGTCCCGTGACAATATCCTTTTTTTGCGGATATCTTCGGGAGCAATAACCGAAACCGTAATATCGGTAATTTTATTTACGCCCGCCTCGATTATCGCCGCACCGTCGACAAGAACGGGGATACGGCAGGCGGTCTTTTCGGCAATTATCCTTTTTACCGATTCGGTTACCGCAGGGTGCATTATCCTGTTCAGTTTCTTTGTATTCTCTTCCGAGGAAAATGCAATTTCAGCAAGCGCTTTCCTTGAAATCATGCCGTCGGAGAGAATCCCGTTTCCGAATACTTTTATAAGTTCATTTTCCTTTGTAGGAAGTATTTCCGCCGCGATTTTATCCGTATCTATATGATAAAAACCGCATTTTTCAAGTTCTTTGCAAACGGAACTTTTGCCCGCGCCCGAAGGTCCCGTAACAGAGACCGAAACAGGTGGGATATCCGCGTCGAAAACAGAAAAACCGCAGGCTCTGATAAGCCTGTTATAAACCGCCAGATAAATTCCGTCGCTTTCTTTCGGAATTTCCGCAAAAATAATGTCTGCGCCCTTTTTGTCAATGTCACGGAGTGCGGAAAACAGGTTTTTTGCAAGACTTTCGGGGGAAGACTCCTTGCCGTATGAAATACGGATAACTTCGTCCGAAAGCGCCTGATCATCGTCTTCGAATATAAGAGCCGCGACAGTCTCTTTGCCTGCTCTAGCGTTTATATAAGCAAAAATATTCTTTTTTGTTCCAGTAATACCGACCGTGTGAGTTTTCGGAGAATAGTGACGGTGTTTCATTCCCGGAGAAAGCGCTTTTTCTCCCTCTTTCATTTCCGAAACTACGGCTTTTGCTATCGCAATATCGGGAAGATATTCGCGTAACATCTCAAAGGTGATAACTCCGGGACGCAGAAGAACGGGCGTTTGTCCCGCAAGGAGGACTATCGTCGATTCAACGCCTTTTTCACATTCTCCGCCGTCGATGATTCCCGCGATCGCTTCCGTTCCGTCCTCAAGCGTTCTGCCGTTATAATCGTCAAAAACATGTTCCGCCTTTGTCGGACTCGGTTTTCCCGAAAGGTTTGCAGACGGTGCGGCAAGGGGAATTCCTGCTTTCCTTATGATTTCACGGGTAATATCCTTATCTGGCATTCGCAGAGCAACGGTATCGAGCCCAGCGGTAACGGTATCGGGAATACAGTTTTTCTTTTTGAGGATCATCGTAAGAGGTCCGGGCCAGAAAGCCTTTGCAAGCCGATACGCGTCGTCAGTCATTTCCGCGTACTTTTCGGCGTCTTCGCAGTCCGCTATGTGAACGATAAGGGGATTATCCGAAGGACGTCCCTTTGCCCTGTAAATTAAAGAACAGGCGTCTGGTGACAGCGCGTTTGCCGCAAGTCCGTACACCGTTTCGGTGGGGAGTGCGACAAGTTTTCCGTCAAGGAGTGCCCGAACTGCCTTATCTACGGATTTTTCATCGTTTCCTATAAACATCGGTTTGCCTCTATTTTGTACGGTTGATATATTGATTTGCGCTTCTCAGAATACGTTTTTCGTTGGGGTAGGTGAGAAGTTTCAAAGCCTCGTCAAACGGCACGAAACTGTAATCGAGAATTTCGTCTTCGGGAACTTTTATATCTCCGCCGACAATTTCCGCAACATAATATACCGCCTGTTTTTTAATGAAAAAACTTACCGTGTAGTTGTATGATATTCTGAAATTGGTGTCAATGACGACCTTTACGTTCGTTTCCTCGAAAATTTCCCTCGCGGCGGTGTCAAGTTCCGTCTCGTCCATTTCGACATGCCCTTTGGGAAAACCGATATTTTTCGAACGGTTTTTGATCAGAAGATAATAAACGCCGCGCGGCGTTTTCTTATATACGACAGCACCGCAGGATTTCTCGTAAAGACAGATCATTTGAGGGGCAGGGGTCTCGGAAATTGCCAGAAGCGCTTTCTTTATATCAGGCTCGTAATAAATCTTATTGAGGGGAGCGGCGACAAATGCAAATCCGCCGTTTTCGTATATTACGGATATTATTTTCCCCGAAAAACGTTTTATCGGGTTTTTTACGCCCATAACGTAGGTTTTGACCTGAGCGCCGAATATCCGCCTGTCGGATTTTCCTATATTCAGGTCGTAACTTGAATCCCTATAACTGTAAAACAATTCGGAATTGTCTTTTATCTCGGTTACATTTACTTTTTTCCCGAGAAAACGCCATGCGACAAAACTGTTGAATTCCCGTTCAATATAACCGAATTTTTCTTTTTCATATTCCGCAAGACTGTCGCATGTCTGATAAAGTCTGCTCTTGAGATACAGATATTTTTTGCATTGCTTTTCGCTCAACAGGGTATATTCCGAAAATCCCGTAAGCACATAATAAAGCCTGTCGTTCTTTTCCGTAACGAATACAGTGGAAACTTTGCCGTCCTTATCACAAGTAAACGTTTGTTCACCGCATGAAGAATAACCGTTGTTCAGAAGCCCTGTTATCACGTCGTTCTCGTCTTTTTTATCGCAGACAACAATATTATCGGCATAGTTGCTTTTTGCCGTTCCGCCTGCGACCGTCAGGATTTCTCTGCATTTTGAGCCGAGAAATCTTTTAATGATTCGCTTTTCGGACTCGGCGGTTTTATTCCTTATTTCCGAAGTCCGTAATTCCTGTTTCAAGCCGTCACCGCCTTCCTTTGGCTCTGTTGGATATAACAAATATATGATACCAAAAAGCGCCTGCAAAGTCAATATTTCAGGGAAAAAGTCGATTTAATGTAAATTTTATTTTGTAACATTTATGCCGAAGATATAACACTGTAAGGTAATATATTTAATTTATACTTTATTTGTCACCGAAAGAATTCAACCAAGGTGACAATCGGAGATAAAAAAATGATTGACGAAAAACTGATAAACCTGCTTATTGCCGAAAACGGATATGT
>CAKSQP010000107.1 GCA_934486965.1 uncultured Eubacteriales bacterium | reverse complement strand
CGTCA
The DNA here is from genome assembly GCA_934486965.1 of uncultured Eubacteriales bacterium. GTDB lineage: Bacteria > Bacillota > Clostridia > Oscillospirales > UBA644 > Geddesella. The sequence goes on along the minus strand of CAKSQP010000107.1, from coordinate 5,148 downwards.
TCAGAGCCATTACGGCTTTCATCGGAGGCGTTCCGTTATATAAGATAGCATAGCATTGTTCGCTTATCGGCATTGAAACGCCGTATTTTTCGGCAAGTTCGCAGACGGCGGCGACCGCGTAATATCCCTCGACCGTCCCGACTTTTTCAAGCGCTTCGGGGACGGGAACACCACGACCGACAAGGTTTCCGAAACGGTTGTTTCGGCTGTGTTCGGACATACAGGTGACGACCAGATCTCCGAGAGCGGCAAGCCCCATAAACGTTTTCACGTCTGCGCCCATTGCAACTCCGAGACGGGACATTTCGGTAAGACCTCTTGTTATAAGGGCGGCGCGGGTGTTATCTCCGAGAGACAGCCCGTGTTCGATACCTGCGGCGACCGCGATGACGTTTTTTACGGCGCCGCCGACTTCAACGCCTATTATATCCCTGTTTGTGTATACCCTGAAATTTTCGCCCGTAAACGCCGCCTGAACGGTTTTTGCGGCGGTCTCTTTTTCGGACGCTGCGACTATTGCCGTAGGAACGTTTCGCGAAACTTCTTCGGCGTGCGACGGTCCTGAAAGGACTGCGACATCGGACTGCGGAAGTTCGCTTTTAATGACCTCGGAAAGCCTTAACATACTTCCCTTTTCAAAGCCCTTTGCAACATTTACGACAATTCCGCAATTTATGTTTTTGAGCCTTGCGGCGGTCTCTCTCACGGCAAAGGACGGAGTCGCGATAACCGTTATATCGGCGTTTTCGCAGACCGAAATATCAGAAGTTATTTTTATTTCTTCGGGAATTTTTACACCCGGCAGAAGTTTTTCGCTTTCTCTTTTTTCATTGAGAGACGAGACTTCTTTTTCAAAGGGCGACCAGATATAAGTTTCGTTTCCTTTAAAAAAGGATTTTAAGGCAAGGGCAATTCCCCAGCCTCCTGCACCCAGAACAACAATTTTCATATCGGTCTCCGTTCAGTTTTGTCTTAAAATATCTTCGCCCGTAATCATAGGATAGCGGATAAGTTCCTTTTTGTCAAGGTCTTCGCGGTGCATACCGACAGCGGTGATCCTGCGGTTTCCGTAAGTCGTATAGTAGTAAATTCCTTTATCGGCGTTACAGCACGAAGTGTAGATCGTAATTTCGTATTTTCCCTCTCCGACTTCGCAGCAGCCTCTCTGCTGATCGACAGCGCCGAGGATATGAAAGAACTGTCCGACGCTTTCATTTTCATTGTCGCCGGATACAGAATTCATTTTGGTAAACGCGACCCTCGCAAAGCGGGACATCGACGAAAGGTCGCCGGGAAGCCCCAAAGCACCCATTCCGCGGCTGTAAGTTTTCAGCGGAAGGTCTTTTGAGAAGCCGTTTTCGGGCTGGCGGGGAGATAATCCCATATAGTTGTTAAGAACCGACATCTGAATATCGAAAGGCGGATTATTTGTAAGCACGCCGACGGGATTATCGTATATTTTAACGCCGTCCGCAACCGATTCGAGAGTTACCGCTCCCGTTTTATCGGCGATAATCCAGTGAAGTGACGCGGGAGGGAAAGCCCCGAACGCGTCGTTTGTTATATTCAGGTCTTCAAGAGCCTTTTTCGCTTCCGCAAGGCTTTCAAACGAAGAAAGCAGCCACAGGATAAATTCATACTGCGCGACGTTTATTTTGCCCTTACGCTCTTCTTTATAAACGGCGTTTCCGACAAAATTAAGTCCTGCGACGCAGAGTCCTTTTTCATTTACCGCGTCGTAAAAAAGCGGATAGCCGTCCGCAGTGTGGGCAGTTCCTATCACCGCGAAATGCCCGTGATTTGCAGGCTGATATTTGAAATCAAGAGGGAAATTACGGGGAACGACGACGATTTCCTCGCCGTAGGAAAACTCATAGTCAAGAGTTCTTCCGAAATAAAAATCTTTGGTTTTATAAGTCGCGGCAGTACACATACCCGTTTCTCCTTATATCCCGAAACGGTCTTTCAGGCTTCTGACCGCTTCGTCGCAGGTCTTATTGCGTATTTCGGCTCTCGACCCCGAAAGCGAAAGAAGATACGCCGGGTTTTCGCCCGTTTTCGCAAAATAGAAAGAAAGCCAGACGGTGCCGACGGGTTTTTCTATTGTTCCGCCGCCCGGACCCGCAATTCCCGTTATCCCGACGCCGATATCGGCAGAGGCTTTTTCTGCAACGCCCTTTGACATTTCCTTTGCGACGGCTTCCGACACCGCACCGTATTTTTCGAGATCTTCGCCCTTAACGCCGAGAAATTCGTTTTTTATGCGGTTCGAATAAGAGACTATTCCCATTTCGAAAACCTCAGAAACGCCCGCAATATCGGTAAGACGGGAGGCAAGAAGTCCGCCCGTACAACTTTCCGCGGTTGCGATCTTCAGTTTATTTTCAATAAGGTACGAAACAAGTTTTTCCATATTATATCTCCGGAAAAATTTCTTCGGTATTGATAACGACATCTTTAAGCAATTCGTCAAGTCCGAGTTTTTCCTCTTCCCTTTCGACTTCTTCGATTTTCGGAGAAGTCTTCGGGTGGCGGGGCGTAAAGACGGTACAGCAGTCTTCGTAAGGCTCTATCGACGTTTCGTAAGTGTCGATACGGGTGGAGATATCTATTATCTCCTGTTTATCGTCGCCGATAAGCGGTCTGAAAACGGGAAGGCGGCTCACCTTGTCGGTGCAGATTATCGCGTTCATTGTCTGAGAGGCGACCTGACCGAGGCTTTCGCCCGTGATTATCGCTCCCGCGCCGTATCTTTCGGCAACGTTGTTTGCTATTCGGAGCATTACTCTGCGCATAATGACGGTAAACAGATCTTCGCGGCAGAGATCTCTTATCTTCTCCTGAATTTCGGTAAATTCAACGACATAAAGTTTTATTTCGGAGGAATAGACAGCAAGTTTTTTCGCAAGTTTTTCGACTTTCATCTTTGCCCTGTCGGAAGTATACGGCGGACTTTCGAAATGAATTGCCGAAAGTCTCATTCCGCGGCGGGCCATTTTGTAGCCCGCAACAGGGCTGTCAATCCCGCCCGAAAGCATTAAAAGTCCGTGCCCCGAAGTTCCCGACGGCAGTCCGCCCGCACCTTTTTCGGGGTTCGCGTGAACATAAAGGTTACCCTCTCTCACTTCGACATACACTGTTATTTCGGGGTTATGCAGATCGACCGAAAGATTTGAAAAGCGATCGAGGAGATATTCTCCCATCAAAGCGCCTATCTGCATTGAGTTATACGGATAGTGCTTGTCCGCTCTTTTGCGCGACGACCTTGAAAGTTTTTTTCGACATCAGGTCGAATTTCAGATATTCCGCAGTCTCTTCCTTTGCTTTTTCGAAATCGTAATCTGCGCGATATGCGCGGCAGAGGGACGAAAATCCGAAGACTTTTTTAAGCATTCCGACAGCCGCCGAAATATCAGCGTCCTCGCTTAAAAAATCGACGTATACCGTCGACTGAGCGGCAAAAACCTTTACCTTTCCGAAAGAACGCAGAGTCGTTTTGACGTTTTTTATAAGCATATCTTCAAAGCGGTAACGGTTCTGTCCCTTGAGTATTATTTCCCCGTATTTGAGCATTATAAGTTCTTTCATAAAAACTCCTTATGAATGGATTATTTCGCCGAGCGCGTTTTTCAATTCGCGCGCAAATATTTCGACGTCTTCTTCGCTGTTATACGAAGAAAAACTTATGCGGAGCGTGTTTTTCGAATATTCCGAAAGTCCGAGAGATTCCATGACATGGCTTCCCTTTTTTGAGGAACACGCCGAACCCGTCGACACGAATATATCTTTTCTCGAAAGATAATGCAGGATATTTTCGGCGATATATCCCTTGAACGCCGCCGAAACGATATAGTCGGACGCATTTTCGGGAGAAACGATAATTCCTCCGAGTTTTTCTATTTCGGATTTCGTCCTGTCGGCAAGAATTTTGACCTTCTGCATATTTTTTTCGAGGTTTTCAACCTCTTCCTTTACGGCTGCCGCAAACGCGACAATTCCCTGCGTATTAACGGTTCCCGAATGAATGTTTCTTTCCTGTCCGCCGCCGAAAATTACGGGCTTTGCCTTGATATCCTTTGCGATATACAACGCCCCGACGCCTTTCGGACCGTGGACTTTATGTCCGCTTACCGAAGCCATTCCGACTTTTGAATATCTGAACGGCGTTTTGAGGAACGCCTGCACTGCGTCGGTATGGAAAGGAATTCCGAGCCTTTTTGTATATTCGGCAATTTCGCCTATTTCGTTAATTGCCCCCGTCTCGTTGTTTATATGCATGATACTTACAAGAGCGGTGTCGGGCGTTGTTTTTTCAAGTACGCTTTCGGCTGAAATCTTCCCGCTTTTATCGGGGGAAACATAAACGACGTCAAACGTTTTTTCAAGGCTCTTGAAACATTCAAGGACCGCGGGGTGTTCAAACGCCGAGGTTATTATTCTGCCGCCTTTTTTCCCTGAAAGAAAGCCTCTTATAGCGATATTGTCGGACATCGTGCCGCCCGAAGTAAAATAAAGGCAGTCGGCGGGAACTCCCATTGCCGACGCGACGGTCTTTCTTGCTTCTTCGACCTTTTTTTCGGCGGAAATGCCGAAATCGTGAAGAGAATGTGGGTTTGCATAGCATTCCCTCATAATTTCATCCCCTGCCGCTATTGCAGCCTCCGACGGCTTTGTCGTTGCGGCATTGTCAAGATATACCATCGGAAATTACCCCTTTATTTCAAGTTTTGCATAGTTTGACATCAGTTTCTTTGTTCCGACTTTTTCGAATTCGACTTCGAGCATGGCGTCGGACGACATCTGAATGACGGACGTTACCGTTCCGTCGCCGAAAATTTTGTGAGATACTTTCATTCCCGGCTTATATTTCGTCTGCTGTTTTTCGGTATGGGCAACAGCGGAAAATCCTCCGCCCATTGCCGCCGCGGCCTTTTTCTTTGCGGCGTTTCTGGCTCTTCTTTCCGCTTCGAATTCGTCCCTGCGGCGCATATCCTCCGAAACGGTCTGCTTATCTATGAATTCGTCGGGTATCTCATCAAGGAAACGGGACGGCATATTCATCGTTACTCTGCCGTATAACATTCGGCTTTTCGCGGAAGTTATATACAGTTTGCGTTTTGCCCTCGTTATCGCAACGTAGCAAAGACG
>CAKSQP010000106.1 GCA_934486965.1 uncultured Eubacteriales bacterium | reverse complement strand
AATGCTGTCGCATATCCGGTGCTTTTAACGAATTATTGTGCCGAAAGGCGAAGTTTTGAAGCAATACTTCCTTATTAGACATCAGCCTTGACTGAGGAGTTTTTCCTTACTGTTTATTGAATACAAATTTTGCGGGGTCTTTTGCGAGCCACGAGGGCAGTATATGGAGTTCGATAGTCTTCCAGTCTTTCGGAACTTCCAACGCGTACCAGCCGACAAGTTTTTTGCCCGGAGCCACATTCCCGTCAATCGTGCCGTCGTTGAAAACACACTGTGCACTGAATGAATAGGAGCACGCCACATCGTCGACATAGCCGTCAAACAGAATCACGCTGCTTACCGCCTGATCTTCATCGGATACATTTTCGATTGTGAATTTGATTCCCACGAAAACTTTTCCCTCGTCGGGAGTGAAAAAGCCTTCGCCCTACGATTCTTCAAGCTCTGTCGCCGTGAATTTCAATTTTGAAAAAGCCGCGGTTTCGTTTAATCCGAAAGTTTCTTCTTGTGCGGGCTGTGTTTCTTCCTTTTCGGGCTGCGTTACTTCCGTATTCTCCCCGCCCGTTTCTTTGACGGGAGTATCACTCGAAGAAGAGGTGCGCGCCGCAAGAGAAAACGCCATAACGACGCATAAACAGATACAAATAAATTTTTTCATAATAAAATTCCTCCTTGTTTTATTGCAAATCAATAGTATTTGGGGCGGAAAATCATCCAGATAATCCAAAGTCCGCCGGTAATGAAGATCATGAAAATATCAAACAGAATGGAATGTTTTCTTTTTACCCTGCCGCCCGTCGCAGCCGCAGCTGCCGCCGAAGAGGAAGCACTGTTATTGTTGTTGATTATAATGGGTTGATCTTTATTTGCCTTTTCGCTGAATTTTTCCGTTGCACAGCCGCAGGACGGACATACGACCGCTTCGTCGTTTATCTCTTTTCCGCAATGTGAGCAAAACCTCATTTTTAACTCTCCTTTTTTTATTTTGAAGACTATTTTTGACATAATAGTATCATATATAGCCTACTTTGTCAATACTATTTCTGTAAAATAGTTTCAGAGGAGGGATATTATGGATACATACAATGCAGTTAAAAATCGTATTGTGCAGCTGTGTAAAGAAAAACATATTACGATCAACCGACTTGCGACTGAATCCGGAGTATCGCCGTCTTCGATTAAAAATATTTTATACGGAAAAAGTAAAAATCCCGGAATCGTAACGCTGAAAATGCTTTGCGACGGCTTGGGAATGTCTCTTACGGAATTTTTCAATACCGAAGAATTCGAAAATCTTGAACAGGAAATAAAATAACCGCCGAACGGAAGCGACCGTCGGCGGTTTTTGTTATAAAGAATTCTTTAATTCTTCGGCTGTGATTTTTTTAAGTTCTTTCTTTCCGTGGGCACACGGATGTATTGGCGAACCGTTTTGTGTTTGTCCGTACCAATAACATGTGCCGATATTGTCGTTAAGTGTTTTGAGTAGATCCCCACGGTAATCCGGAACAAACTCCCACAGTTTTTTATCAATGTTTCCCCATGCCAAAACAATAATATCGCAATCGTTAATAAAACTCAGGATGATATCTTTATTTTCAGCGCCTATAAATTCTTCCGGATATCTGGAATTTTGGATTTGCTTATAAAGATTGTCTGAATTTTTTGTTCTGGTTGAAAAAATATCAACGGTAATAAGTTCTCGGAATTGCATATCGGGGAATTTGCTCAAAGCATCGGTAAGAACTTGTCTTCTTGTGGACTCTATTGCAGGTTTACATTCTTTGCGATGTTTTATGTCGGGAGAAACTTTCTTCTCTTCTTCATACTCCCTTGCTTCTTCGCTTATAGGTCTTTCTCCTCGTGGATTTAATCCTATAAGTAGAATCTTTTTACTTTGTTCGGTTGAATTATTCAAAAGAATTGAAGAATATGTGTAATTATCTTCTTTTGTCTCTTTTGTTAAATACCATGTATCTGTTGACCTCCCTAATCTTTTTGAAACAGCGGGAGATCTTCGCTTTTCTACGAATAATTCTTCTTGTTTAATATTCATATTCATCAGAACGCAACCTGCATAAAGAGTGCGACAAGGCAAAGGATTATCGCCAGCGGAACATAAACATATCGACCCGTGAAATACCACAGTTTTCCGCGTTGTTTCTTGCTTCCGGTGTTTACCGCCGTCAGAAGTTCGTCCTTTTTCATTACATAGAACCACGAAACGGCACCGATACACGCTCCGATCGGGATAATGTATATCGAAACGAGATCCATCCACGGTCCCCATGCGGAAATGGTTTCCATTCCGATTCCGAAACCGAGACACAGAACGCCGAGAATTATAAGGGTTGCGGTTCGGCTTAAACGGGGGAATTTATGCTGTAACGATTCCGCGACCGCCTCGAACATATTTTGCAGAGAACTTACGCCCGCGAAAATCATGGCAACATACAGTATTATTGCGAAAATCTGTCCGAACGGGATATCCTGCAAAATCGTCGGCAGGGTTACAAACAGAAGTCCGGGACCTGCTCCGACGTCAAGATCATAGGAAAAGCACGCCGGAATAATGACAAGCGCCGCAACGACCGCCGCTATCGTGTCGAAAAGAGCGGTGTGGCGGGAAACTCCGACGACATCTTCTTCGGGGGAAAGATACGCTCCGTAGACTATCATTCCGCTTCCCGTGACCGAAAGCGAGAAAAACGCCTGTCCCATCGCCCATATCCATACCATCGGGTCGGTGAGGGCCTCCCAACGGGGCGTGAACATGAAAATATATCCCTCCGCCGAACCGGGTAAAAACAGAACTCTTACCGCCAAAATAAGAAAGATTATAAAGAAAACGGGCATCATTACCTTGTTCGATTTTTCGATGCTGCGCGCTCCGAGGAACAAGGTAAGAAGCGTTCCGACAACGACGATTATATGATACGGAATAACAGAAAACTGCTGCGAAGAAAAGCCCGAAAACCACGCCGATGCGTCGGTGTTCATCAATGTTCCCGTGACCGAATCGACTAACGCTTTAAGGGTATAAGTAACGATAACCGCATAGCCTATCGCGATACATAAAGACCCCGCAAGCGGCAGCCAGCCGACAATTCCGCCGACTTTTTCGGCTTTTTTGCCGCGGGTCGCCCATGCCTTGCGGTAGGCGCCCAAAGTTCCCGTCGAAGCGTAACGCCCCAGCGCAAATTCCGCGGGAAGCCCTACATAACTGAAAATGATAACGAACAGCAGATAAATCAGAAGGAAAGCCCCTCCGCCGTTACTGCCTAATTTATGAGGAAATCCCCAGACGTTTGCCATTCCGACGGCAGAGCCGACCGAGGCTAAAATGAACCCCCACCTGCTGGCAAAACTCTTCGTGCTTTTGTGATGTGACATTTTTTTCTCCGATCCGTAAAACAGTGTATATTATATTTATTTTACCATTTTATCACACAAATGTCAAGATTTGTCGAAAAAGTGACGGAGATCCGGAATATACCGACCGCCGTCACTATAAAATCAGTCTTTTTTTATGTATCCCCAACAACTTCCGTCAAGACACAACTTGTCTCTATGCTCTTCGGGTTCGTCGCCCTCCTCATAATGTCTGCAATCAATACATCTTTCTTTTATAACATCTCTGAGACGGTCATCGTATTCCTCGCGGCAAAGCACCGTGACCTCAATTTCGTTTATTTTTCCTATGCCCGAAATATTGAGATATGTTTCCTTTGTATCCTCTTCGATAAAATACGGGAAAACGCAATTCTTCGTATCAAGCATTGTAAACCCGATAAACGAGTTGAAATGTTCGTTCAGATATGAAACAAAACTTTCAATGTCTGAAAATCCGTCGGGGTAGTAATAATAATCGTCGTCAATTTCAAGTATTTTCATTTGTCCTCCTGAATCGTCGGCTTTGCCGACAGCGCAGCGGCGCTATGCTTTCCTTTGGGAAAGCATTTTTTCTTTATGAAGGAAGTATAACATATTTATAACAGAATTGCAATAGATTTTTCACAAAAAAGACCATTCCGTGAGGAATGGTCTTATGTTATCGGATATTTTGAAAGTTTCTTTCGCAGGGGGTTCCATTCGGGGACAAATTTTGCGACTTCGCCGTAGAATTCCGCCGAATGGTTCGGGATCTTAAGGTGAGAAAACTCGTGGGCGACGACGTAGTAAACGCAGTCGTCGGGAACGAACGCCAAAGCGGTCGAAAAGGTGATTATCCGTTTTTTCGGTTGGCAGGAGCCCCACCTCGAGCGCATTTTCCGAAACTTTATTTCGGGGAATTTTTCGCCCGAAACTCTTGATTTTTCAAAGATTTCTTCACACATCGGCAAAATTTTTTGCGTGCAGTATTCTTTGAAAAACCGTTCGAGGATTTTCTTTTTTGCTTCTTCGTTTTCGGGGTCTTTTGCGAAAACGACAATTTCATTTTCCGAAAGAACGGCGGTGTTGTTTCCTTTTTTTAGGCGGACGGGAAGTCTGTTCCCCGAAAGCAGGACGGTTTTTCCGTCTTCGATTTTTTCGGGAACGGCTCTTTCTCTTTTCTCAAAACCGTCGAGCGTTTTCAGGATAAAATCCGCTTTTGAGAGAATAAACCGCTCGATTTCCGCTTCGGGGACGCCGCGGCGAACCGAGACATAAATCCCTTTATCGGGACTTATCCTGAGATTCAGGTTTTTTACCCGTTTACGCTCAAGCGTATATTCCACGCGTCGGTTTCCGAGGTCCAGAGTTTTTATCATTTCAGAATTTTACCGTTTCTTCGGGCTTTGTGAAGGACGAGAAAACAGCGGTCGCGTTTTTGAAATACCAAACCTGAGTATTGCCGTCGTCGGCGGAATAAAGGCTTTGAAGTTCGGGGTACGCTTCAAGCATCGAAACTCTCGCTTCTCTTCTGTCGTCTTCGACAAGTTCGCCCGAAATACGGAGCCAGTCGCCGCCCGACATCGCGCATATTTCGACATTCGGGTTTGCCGCAAGTTGCTTTGCAACGGCTTTTTTCCTGCCTGTCTGGATATAAAGCCGACCTTCGAAAATATGTGCGGTCCCGAAAGGCCTTACTTTCGGTTTGTTGCCGTCGACCGTCGCAAGATAATATGTCCCTGCGTCTTTTAAGAATTTACATACTCTTTCCATAATTTATAC
>CAKSQP010000105.1 GCA_934486965.1 uncultured Eubacteriales bacterium | reverse complement strand
AGTTCGTACAGCTTCACTGCGGAAGAAGCGGTCGACAACAGCGCTTCTCAGCAGAGATGGCTCAAATATCCCGACTCGGCTATCACGATAAACCCCTCTGCCGAAAGCGGAGAAGACGCAACCGACACGAAAAAACAGGAACTTGCTCTCGGAGTTGACGGAAAGACCGTCGATAACGTCCTCTTTACTCTTGAGCAGATGTCCGCAAACGGCTCTTCGGGAAGCACCGAATGGGAAGCCGATTTCTCTGCCGAAACAACAAAGATGAAGAACATGACCAAACTTGTTTCAAACAACAGTAAAGGTTCCGCTCTCGACGTTGTTGTCCCCGATCAGTACGGCGGAAAAGACCTCGATTCCTACAATACTTTCAGAATAAGAGGTATTTCCGAAGCGTATCAGTACGATTTCGTAAACAAACAGTATTATCTCGTTATCGAGACGGGCGAATGTGCCGATAACGTAGATATCAACCTTTATACATACTCTCCCGTTTACGATACCCTTCTTACCTCCGTCGGTTCGAACGACGTAAAGATCGTCAATATCAACGAACTTTGCAAGAATATCGACGAAGAAGGCCTTATCACCGATTCCACCAGAGCGTTCTTTGACATTCACTTCAAGAAGGGCGGCGCTTATCAGTTCAAGTCCTTCTCCGTCAAAGTAATGCCGACAGGCAGTCAGGCTGCCGAAAGCGCGGCGCTTGAATTCGCTCCGTATTCTCTTAAGAATACCGCAACATATCCCAACAAGACAGTTGTCGAGACCGAAGATTTCTTCTATTCGACCGATACCGTAACAAGAAAAGTCACCGCGAATTCGACGGGTTCGTTCGTTGTCGGCGGGAAGATCGCGGACGGCGCAACGGCGACCTACGACGAAAAAGACGGCGCTATCTATGTCGACGGCGCAAACGGCGTAAACTACGCTGTCCGTCTTACAAAGAAAGATAACGTTCAGTTCTTTGCTTCCGAAGAAGATATGCTCGGCGGCAAGAACGCTCTCGAAAGCATTTCGGGTGCGAAATACTGGACTACCGAAGTCTCCGACCTCAACGTAGGCGACAGCGCTTATTTTGCAGTTTCCGCAAGCACTTCGAAGAAGGCTACCGAACTTTATGATAACGTAAAGGGCGGTTCGAGCACTGCAAAAGCAAAGAAACGCTTAAAGAACCTCCCGCAGGAATGGACCGATTATATTTCTTCTCACGGCGACGTTGACAAGTATATAAAGAATATCCCCTCGGGCAAATAATCAGCGTAATATCAAAGGCTTCCGCTTCGGCGGAAGCCTTTTTTGCACCCTGTTACGGTGCGGCGGCAATTTTTCGCGTCCGCGAAAAAGAGAGCCGAGGGTTTTCCGTTTTCGGGAAAACCCTCGGCTCTCTTCGCAGTATACTGCGGTTGCCGCCGCTATTCTTTATTCAGCAGTCTTTTACTGCTCATATCAATTCCGAAAGCGCCGAGAGGCGCTGTTATCAGAATGGAAAGCACTGCAACCGAAAGCACGGTGTTTCCGCAGGCAAGCCCCATCGAAAGAGGAACGGAGCCTATCGACGCCTGTACGGTCGCTTTCGGCAGATATGCAATAACGCAGAAAAGGCGTTCCTTAAAGGTCAAAGGCGTTTTTATGAGACAGACGAAAACTCCCGCCGCACGGAAGATAAGCGCGGTGAAGATCAGTGCGATTGCCGGAAGTCCCGCTTCAAGGGTATAGCGGATATCTACCGCCGCCCCGACAAGCACAAAAAGCAGAATTTCGGCGGCTATCCATATCTTTCCGAATTTCTCCGAAAGTCTTGCTGTGACGTTTTTTGAAAATTTCATTCCGAGAACGCACGCCGTCCCCATTACCGCAAGCAACCCCGAAAACGGAATTTTGTTTTCAAGAAGCGTTTCTGCCGCCGCAAAAAGAAAAGAAACGGCAAGAATTATTATTACTTTGACGGAATTCCTTATCGTTCCGCCCTTTTTGTGCGCCGTTTCGAAAAAATAAAAAAGCAAAAAGCCGACGGCGGCTCCGACCGAAATGCCGAGACAGACCGAAACGGGGATTTTCAGAAAGTCCGAAACCTGCGGTTTACCGCCCTGTGCCATTCCGACAAAAACCGAGAAAAGAACGATTACGAAAATATCATCGCAGGAAGCCCCCGCGGTGATCAACTGAGGAATTCCCCTGCCCGTGCCGCGATTTTCTTCGGTCAGTTTTATCATTCGCGGAACGACCACCGCGGGAGAAACCGCCGCAAGAACCGCTCCGAGAACCGCCGCTTCAATATGCGAAAGACCGAGAAATACGGGTGCGAAAACGATATATCCGATAATTTCGAAAGTCGCGGGAACAAAAGACATCAATATTGCGGGGCGTCCGACCTTTTTCAGGTCCGAAAGGTTTAAGGAAAGTCCCGCTCTTATTAAAATGATAATAAGCGCGGCTTTTCGCAGTTCCGCCGAAATATTCAGGACTGACGGGTCGATAAGGTCGAGAATGAACGGTCCGAGAATAATTCCTGTAACAAGCATTCCGACAAGTCCCGGAAGTCTGATTTTTTTGCAGATCGACGAAGCGGAAAGTCCGACAAGAAAGATAAGTGAAAGCGAGAATAACATAAAAAGTCCTCCTTAAAAATCCGAAATAAGCAGAAAAGCCGATGATTTCTGCCGAATAGCAGAAGTCATCAGCTTAAAAAGCGGTTTCGGTTTTACCGTGGGAGAACTTCATTCCCTGCTTATATTATATTCCGAAAACAGAAAAAGTCAATGTCATAATTTTTAACTTTTCAGTTTTTCATAAACCTCTTCGGGAGTTTTTGCAAGAGAAACAGCCCCCGCGTCGGTAAGTTCCTTTTCGTTTCCGTAGCCGTATAAGACCCCGACCGTCGGGATCCCGAATTTCGCCGCGCCTTTTACGTCGTAAGATCTGTCGCCGACCATCGTTATCCCGTCTGCGGGCGGGTTTCCGAGTTTTTCGAGAGCGTAGGCGATGACTTCGTCCTTTTCGGTCCTCGTTTCGCTTTCGGTCGCTCCCGCGATAAGGTCGAAATATTTTGCTATGTCATAATGCTTTGCAATTTTTTCGGCAAAAATTTCGGGCTTTGAAGTCGCCATAACGACCTTTATCCCGTCGTCTTTCAGTTTTCCGAGAAGTTCGGGAACGCCCTCATAAAGTTTGTTTTCGAAAATTCCGCGTTCGGCGTAATATTCTCTGTAAAATACGACCGCGCGGACGGCGTCTTCCTTTGAAAAACCGTAATATTCCATAAAAGACGGAATGAGCGGAGGACCGATAAACCGAAAAAGTTCCGCTCTGTCTTTTACTTCTGTCCCGAATTTATTTAAGGCGTACATCACCGAGTTCGTTATCCCGATACCGGGGTCGGTAAGCGTGCCGTCAAGGTCGAAAAATACAAATTTCATATTCCCTCCGCCGCAGGATTGACGTCGGGAATTCCCAACGCACCGTCGACGAGATCCTGCAAAGTAACGCTGTCGACATAGTTGTTTATCGCGTCAAAATAGCCCTCCCAGAAGGAAATGGTCGTGCATTTCCCGCGGCGTGCGCATTTTTCGTCCGACGAAAGACAGGCTATCGGCGCGATATTCCCCTCTGCCGCGCGGAGAATATCCCCCGCGGTATATTCCGACGGCTTTTTCGCGAGTTTGTAGCCGCCTTTGTTGCCTCTCATGCTTTTGAGAAATCCCGCGGCGTTGAGCAGGGCGATAATTCTTTCGAGATATTTTACCGAAATGTTCTGCCGCTCGGAAATTTCCTTTATGGAAACGAAATCGTTCGCCGAAAAAAGGGCAATGTCTATCATAACGCGCAGGGCGTATCTTCCTTTTGTAGAATACATCTTTCCCACCTCTTTATCCTATTTTACCACAAGTTCGGTAGGAATGTCAATAAAAAATATCGCCTTTGCGCCGAAAAAAGAGGCGCCTCAGTCGGGCGCCCCTTCGGTTTTTATCTTCTTTTTTTGCCGATTGAAAAGATCGTATAGAAAATCGAGAAGAAAAGCGAGAAAATTGCGAATGCGGCGACTCCCGCGCAAACGGCGACGGCAATCGGATTTCTCTCTTTTACTTTTTTCACGCAGAAAGAAATTCCGTCGCAGACCTTATCCCTGAGTTTTTCAAACGCCGAACGGTAATCGTAGTTCTTCGCCTTTACTCCGAGATCTTTTGCTTTGGAATAAGCGCTCTTCGCCATTACCTCCGCCTTTTCGTATCCGTCTTTTGCGACTGCTCCGGCTTTTTCGAGACCGTCGCGGCATTTATCGGGAATTTCAAGATCCCGTATCTGTCTTGCTGTCTTTCTCACAAATGAATTTCTGTCGTCCCAACCTCTCATGAAACCGTCTCCTTCCGATAGATAGTATATAATATTCCGAAATATCTTTTTCGGTTCTGCCTTTAATTTAGGTTATCATAAATCCGGAATTTTGTCAAGACAAAATACAATTTTATGCACAAAAAAACAAGAAAATTCCTCATACCTCTTTACTTAAGTGCCCGAATTTGCTATAATGGAGTCCGAACAAACAGACGGGAGAAACTTTTATGGGAAATACGGTAATATTTGAGGCGAACGAAAACTTTTCGGTTCCGGTGTCGATAGTCGACAAATATCTCGACGCGCCCGAAACGGAACTTCGCCTTATTCTTTTTCTCTTGCGGAACACGAACCGCTCTTTTTTAACGGAGGATATCTGCGAAAAACTTGCGGTCGACGAAAAAAGACTGAAAAATGCGTTCGACTATTGGGTGTCGAAGGGTATCCTTTTCAGGCTTCGCGACAAATATGTCCTCGACCGTCCGAGAGTGACGGCGTCCGACGCGATAAAATATTCCGCAGAGCGTATTTCCGAAAGGATAGAGGCGGACAGCAAGGTCCTCTTCCTTTATAAACAGGCGGAAACAGCGCTCCGCCGCCCGCTTACTCCCGAAATTTCCTCCGCTATCCTTTCCCTTGTCGATTTCGTCGGTCTGCCGCCCGAAGTCGCTCTGCTCCTTATCCAGTATTGCGGCGACGAGAAAAAGAGCCTTCACGCCATGGTCTCGACGGGTATCGAATGGAGCGAAAAGGGGATAGACACTTTTGAAAAGGCGGAAAATCATCTCCAGGAATTAAAGGAACGCCTGGGACTGACTTATTTCTTCATCTCCCACAACTTAAACGTTGTTTACCAGGTCA
>CAKSQP010000104.1 GCA_934486965.1 uncultured Eubacteriales bacterium | reverse complement strand
GAATATGACATCGCAAATGCGGGAGACTCCGCGGCGATAACCGCCGTCTGCATTTCGGTCGGGGCCTCGCTCATTACGGTCGTCACAAAACTCCTTATCGGCATTTTCGGGATATTGCAGGCAAAAGGCAAACGAAATTCACATATTCATACCGTGCTTGCGATAATCGCTCTGACATTTTCGCTGTTCGGCATATTCATGACGGTTTCAAGCGCTCTTAATGGCGGATATTTCGATATTTACACAACTATCCAGAGTCTTGCCGCGGCCGCCGTCCTGTTCCTTTTTATAAGGGCGGCGCAAAAACTCCGCAAAGCGGAAAAAAATAAAATCTGAAAATAACATAATAAATTGAAAAGCGACGGGATTTTTGGCCCGTCGCTTTTTTCTGTATTATAAGGTACAAAGTACCGCAAAAATCAAAAAATATTTTTATGGGACAAAAGTTGTCCCGTTTGTATTATACACTTTATTTGCAGCTGCAGAAAATTAAACGAAATGAAAGGAAAATGCTATGCAGAAGTTTATTTTCGGAGCAAAATCCGATATTCCTGCAAACAAAAGACTGACAAACGGTTACACGTTTTTTGATTGGACGGTAAGACAGAATTGCTTTCCGGCATTCTGGGGAAGACCGATTTCGGGAGATCATGCAATAAGCAAAGAAGAAATAAAATTCCTTGCAGAACGCGATTGCGGAGTTCTTCTTGTTTTTGACGATCTTACGGTTATCGGCGTCGCAAAAAAAGACGGCTTTGCCGACGCAGAAAGGGCGATTTCCGCAGCAAAAGAACTCGGAGCGAAGGGTGACGGGAAAACAGCGATATTTGCCGAAATCAAAGAAAACATGAACGTCAATCATAACTGGATGCTTTCTTTTGCCGCAAAACTTCAGGAAAACGGTTTTGTTGCAGGCTTTATCGGCAATACCGATTCTTCCGAAAACTTCAATTTCGACAGCGAGTTCAGTCATCTTGTCGTTGCGGGAGGACAGGCTCTTTGCATTGCTACACGTCCGGTCACAAACGAACATGTTTACGAATGGACGCCTTATTCTCCGTCTGCCTTGCCGGTTGAAGAAATGGCTTTCTGGCAGAACGGAAAGAAGTACTTTAACGAACTCGAATATAACACAGTCTACGCAAAAGATGAAACAGTTCTTGAACACATATTTACATTAAAAGAGGAGGAATAACATGACAACCACACAGTACAAAAACATCATAGACCATACCGTAAAATTTCTTTCCGAAAAAGAAGCGGAAAATTCCGTCAAAACCGCGGTAAAGATTTTAGGCAACCGCGGAATAACGATACCCGACGCATCGCCTTTCGTAGTAAGAGAAGCGCTTGACGGCGGAGATTATCTCGGCTGGGAAGGCTGCACTGAAGAAGAAGCTCAGGCGGCTGCAAATTTCGGCGCTCCCGTTATCGGAATTTCCGACGACAGAGTCGTTGTTATCGAACCGGAACTTGACGGTTTTGAAAAGAACGGAAATGAAAATGTCACCACCGTTTCCGATCTTTCCGATGAAGAAAAAGCCAATATGAGTTTTTACAACGGAATAGCGCTCTTTACCGTACACAGTCCGCACACCCCCGACAGAATTGCTCAGAATCATGACGACCCTGAATGGAATGCTTCCCTTTGGGGAGAGTATGCCAATATTTCAACCCAAGCCTGCTCTTCGGCATGCGCTGCTATGGCATTGTCCAACATAAATGCGGGAGTTTCCCTTAAAACCATATTGGCGACCAATAAGGCGAAAGACAGTCAGGGCCGTCCTGCATATTGCTGCTGGGACTACGGCGTCTCCTACTATCATTCCAATGAGGCGGCATCGAACCTTTCTTACTGGGTCGCAAGATACAGAAATAACCCGTACAAATATGCTCCGCCGATTGTCAGAGTCACGACCAAAAACACATCTAACCCCACACAGCATTATATTGTTGTATATAAGCTTGACGGCGACACTATATATGCTATCGACCCCGGAGCTCACGGCTATGACAAAGCAGGAAACCGCATGATAACAAATTATTGGAAAACGACAGACATCAGCACCGTTTCCGGCTCAAATAAGATCGTCCAGTATTATAAATAATAAAAACAATAAAAAAAAGACCGCTTAAAGCGGTCTTTTTTTTATTGCTATCTGTTTTTTATTGCTCCGAAGAATTTATCGAAACTGCCTATAAGGCTGAGATCCTTTGCGGTGTTTTTCGGAGTTTCTTCTTTAACTTCCGGCTCTTCCTGTATCTGAAGAACGCCGTCGACGGATTTCATTTTATAAGTAATGGTATTTATATAATTCGGGCTTCCGTCCTCGTTTTCTTTTCCGTCAATATACATATACTGGTCTACTGCAATATAATAGATATCGCCGTCCTGTTTAACAAGTCTTATGCTGTTTGTGTCAAGCATGGTTTCAACCATACTGTCGATCGGATCTACTGCGTAAAGCGCTCCGTCTTTTTCGGAGACAGCAGACGCCGTCACGCCTTTTCTGTATTTTGCAACAGATTTATTGAGTTCATCAAGTGTTGTCTTGGTCGTTATTTTGAATAAAACGGAAGAATCGGTCGGATAATATACGGGAGTGCCGTTCGCTTCTTTTTCAATATCATAGAAATATGAGTTACTGAGATAAAAATCCGATTCTATCGTCGGGAGAGCAATTTCTTTTACATTTTCTTCGGTAACTTTGATTTCTTTGTTACAACCGGAAAATAAAAGCAAAATAAACAGAAAAGAGATCAGCAAGGAAGTAACAGCTAAAAATTTGTTTTTCATATACTATGGACTCCTTTTTTATTTTGTAAGTAAGTATAACATATTTTTGAACAAAAGTAAAGAGGGTTTTGTCGAATTTTGTCTTATTTTTCAAATTTTTTATATGTAAAATGTAAATTGTTATACAAACAGGACAATATTTTTTTTTCGGGAAGCACCTACGGTGTCCGTTTGCGATATTGTTTCTCTTTATTATATTCAAAAATCGCCTTGTTTGCGCCTGCGAAAGGTAAAGATTGCCGTTGCCCGAAAACCCATATTTTAATTTTTCGATTTTATCCTGTCGCGGAACCGCCGCATCGCAACAAGGGTCGAAATTATGATTTTCGCCGGCCGCCGTCCTGTTCCTTTTTATAAGGGCGGCGCGAAAACTCCGCAAGGCGGAAAAACACGGCTGAAAAGTATCTCACGGTAAAATAATGCCCCCGTATATGCCTTTGCATATACGGGGGTCTTTTTAATTAAACAATAATTAAAATCAGGCGACGTTATTTCCGCTCCGATAACTTTCCGAGGAATTTATCGAAACTTCCTATAAAACTTCTGTTGCCTTCCGAATTGACGGGAGTAAGTTCTTCGGAAAAGGCATAGTCTCCGGAGGAGTTCTGAATCTGAAGAACTCCGTTTACAACTTTCATGCGGTAAATATAAGTGTAATAATATTCAAACACATCTCTTCCGAGATCGCCGTAAACATCAACGGAAATATAATATCCGTCGTTTGAACCTCCTTTAAGTTTAACGCTGTTCAGATCAAATATCTTTTCGCCCGTACTATTCATCAGATTTTGGACATAGAAACTGCCGTCTTTTTGAACAAAAACATCTTTATTTACAAATTTTTCGTAGCCGACCTGATATTTTTCGGCGGATTTTTCGATCTCTTCTTCGGTTATCGCGGTCGTGATTTTGAAATAACTCAGATATTCGTCGTTTTCGTCTGTAATATCTTTGTATTCCACAGGTTTTCCGTTTTCGTCTTTTTCCACATTATAATAATAAGACCTTGCGAGGTAAAAGCCGCTTTCTATCGATCTCTTTGCGAGTGCTTCTATCTTTTCATCGGAAATATTGCGATATTCCCTTTCATTGACAGGTCCGAAGAATTTATCAAAGTTGCCTATAACTTTAATATCTTTACCGGAATTCAAAGGAGACTCTTCCTTGATCTCAGGGTCTTCCTGTATCTGAAGGACGCCGCCTGCGGCTTTCATTTTGTAAGTATAAGTATTTATATAATTCGGGCTTCCGTCCTCGTTTTCATATCCGTCAACATACATATACTGATCTACCGCAACATAATAAATATCACCGTCCTGTCTGACAAGCCGGATACTGTTTATATCGAGCATTGTTTCGATCAGGTTGCCTTCAATATTCATGGCGTAAAGTTCGCCGTTTTTTTCGGCGATAAATCTTTCTGTCGTAAGTTTCGCACCTTTTTGGTATTTTTCCGCGGACTTATTGAGTTCGTCAATGGTCATCGGGGTCGTTATTTTGAAAAAGCCGAAGAAATTGGTCTCATCGGTCGGATAAGATACGGGAACGCCGTCCTCATCTTTTTCGATATCATAAAAATACGAGTTGCAGGCATAGAAATCCGCCTCGATCGCCGGTTTGGCAAGGTCTTTTACGGTTTCTTCGGTGACTTTTATCTCTTTGTCGCAGCCGACAAACAGTATAAGGACAAATAACAGGGAAAACGCAAGGGCGATCGCCTTTTTCATAGTATTTTCCTCCATATATATATACTTTATCTCTATTATATTCGCGCTGTCCCCGATTGTCAATAGATTTTAGTAAAAATAATGACAAAAGGACAACAGTTTTTCTATAAAAGACAACACTATATATTATCTGTTTTCTTTTTTCTGAACCGCCACATCGCAACAAGTATCGAAATTATGGTAAATATTTCGGAGACGGTTCCTCCGATCGAAAACGACCATGCGTCGTAGACGAGCCACAGCGGCGAAACAAAGAGGGATATTATCCGTATCTTACGTTCGTCGGTTATATAAAGCGACACCGACGACAGGACCATTGCGGCGGTCGGGAATATGCTCATTACTCCGTTCCATGTAAATACCCCGCAAAGGATAAAAGCTGCTATCGTCGCCGCGGGAACGGCTTTCGAGCGCGCCCACGCGTGCTTTTCTTTCTGCATATAAACAAGATTTCTTCCTATCGAAACGATATTCAGTGCGGCGCCCGTATAACTTTTCAAAAAGAAAAACTGAGTCGACCACAACACCGCCGCGGCAAGTTGCATAAAAAGGATACCGCGTCTCGTTTTTGCCTGATACGAACCTATTCCGAGAGCCATTGCCCCGAAACCGAGAATCTGAACAAAAACATCAAAGAATGTTATATTTCCGAAAATTTCACTCATATATCCGTCTCCCCCATTGCAATTTTACCATAAAAACACAAATTTTTCAACCGCTTTTTGCATTATAC
>CAKSQP010000103.1 GCA_934486965.1 uncultured Eubacteriales bacterium | reverse complement strand
TCCGTTTTCTCGCGGTCTGCCGCTTTCGGATTTTCCGTGTCCGTTTTCTCGCGGTTTGCCGCTTTCGGGCTTTTGCACCTGTTTTCCTGCGGGCTGCCGCTTTCGGAGTTTTCGCACCCGTTTCATCGCGGTCTGTCCTCCCGTTTCTCTCGGGTTTGCGCTCCCGCTTTTTTACGGTTTTGTGCTTCGGACACCGCCGCCGTGCCGCAGGTCGCGGTTAGCGCTCGCTAACCTATTCCCCTAAAAATCGGTTAGCATTAACTAACCGATTTCATTATAGCACTTTTCGCCCCGTTGTCAACCGATTTCCGAAAAGTTTCACAATTCTGTCTTTTATTCGGTAAAAAGCCCCCTGCGAAGCGTTACTTTCCGCTTTTTTGCGGAGGGCCCCGTTTAATGAAGACCGCGCCCGACAAATTCCGACATATTTCTCTTTGCCGTTGTGATAGAATGGATATCCCACGAAAGAAGGAAGATAAAATGGAAAAGACCTGTTGTTTTACGGGACTGCGCCCCCGAAAACTGCCGTTCGGCTCGGACGAAAGCGACGAGCGCTGCATCAGACTCAAAAACACTCTCTGCGCAAAGATAAGGGAACTCATAGAAAACGAGGGAGTCACCCGTTTCATTTCGGGGCTTGCCCTGGGAGTTGACACCTACGCCGCGGAGGCGGTCCTCTTTCTTAAAGAAGAGTATCCCGAGATAAGGCTCGAAGCGGCTATTCCCTGCGCCGATCAGGCGGCTTTCTGGAGTTCCGCCGACAAAGAAAGGTATTACAGTATCGCCGAAAGATGCGACGTTTCGACCGTTCTGCAGAAAAAATACACGAACGGCTGTATGCAGAAAAGAAACCGCTATATGGTCGACAATTCCGATATCGTTATAGCCGTTTGGGACGGCAGCTCGGGCGGAACCGAAAACACCGTCCGCTACGCCGAAAAACTCGGCAGACGGATTTTGGCGTTCGAACCCTGAAGTCTGCTACGCGAGCCTCGGCGCCGCCGCAAGTATCCCGACGGTATCCCTGTAAATTTCGGCAAACTGCGACAGCGGAAGCGGATTTTTGCCCCTGCCGACCTCAATCGTGAACCCCGGCTTTGAAAATTCCGAAATAAACCAGTCCTTGTATCCGGCGTTTCCCATTTCGTCGGGCGTTTTTTTCGCCTCATAGCCCGAAATACGAGAAAATTCCTCTGCGATTTCCGCCGTTTTTTCGGGGGAAAGCCCCCTGTATTCGGGAAAAATTTCCCCGCCCTGCGCGTGGCAGGCGATAACGAGCGAAAAAGAATGTTTTTCGGTAAAGGCGGCGACCGCCCTGCTTTCGGGTTCGGAAAGCGGATATCTGCCGACATACCCGAACGCACGAGGGTCGGTATATCCGAGTGAAAATTTGTAATCCCTCGCGTCCTCCCACCCCGCAGGATAGTTTAAGTTGAGATCGACCCCGACGATATTGGCTTTCCAGTCTTTCGGAAAGTCCGTCCCGTCGCTCATCGTCTTCGCGTCGCGGAAAACGGCGGAGGTCGGACCGTACGCCCCCGTTACGAGATCGACGCCGTCGGGATTTACGCAGGGAACTATGTATAAAGACGACGTTTCGAAAATTTCAGGAACGTTTTCGCCCGCGAGGGAAGAACCCGAAGCGAACGCGGCGCAGATCTGCTCCGAAAAACGCGCGAGCAAAAGAGCGGTTATCCATTCGTTCGCGTGATGGGCGCCGTTATAGAATATCTCCTTTTCGCCGTTCCCTATTTTCAGGGCGTATATCTCTTTTCCGAGAACGCTTTTCCCTATCGAAAAAAGGGAGACGAACGGGAAACGTTTCACGAGATTTTGCAGGTTGAACTCAAGAATTTCATGGCAGTACGGGACGTCGGCGGGCACCGTGTTGTAAAAGAGCGGGACGGTGATTTTCCCGTCCGTTTTTTCGGGATTTGCCGCGTTAAGAAGAGCCGTCGGCGAAGAAAATTTTGCCGCGACCGCCGAAAAATCCTCGTTTTCTTCGGGCAAATATTCAAACCAGCCCCGAAGATACGGAAGAAGCGCCGAAAAAGTCTCTTTACCGACGCGTCCGTCGGCAAAAACGGAAGTCTTTTCCTGAAACCGAAGGACCGCCTCTTTTGTGCGCGGTCCGAAAATGCAGTCGGTTTTCCCCGGATTAAAACCGATTTTTGCCAAAATACTCTGTAAATATCCGACAAGAGGGCCCGAAACGCCCTCTTTCATTCCGACAAAAGTCATTGTTACACCCCCGCTCTATTTTATGCCGTAAAAATTTTTTTGACTTCAGTCATGAGTTGTTTTTTTATCATATTATAATACAGTCCCCTTTTTAAGAGGGGCAGGAAAGGAGGAATATTATGGCATTTCTGGTTCCCGACAGCACTTATAAAATAAAGATCGGAAACGAAGAAAGGACCGTAAACGTCAAGATTATTCCAGACGGCGCCGTCGCGCAGAAGGATATAGCGTCGTATATCAAAAAAGGCGACCCTGTAAAGCCTAACAGAAAACTTAACGACGGCAGCGGAAAGCCGCGCGGAATAACCGTTCACAACACGAACGACATTTCGGTCGCAAAAGGAACGAACGCCGCGGAACAGTACGCCCGCGCGACCTACCCCAACGGCAACATGAACGGGGTCGTAGTTCACTATTTCGTTTGGGAAAACGATATATGGCAGATACTTGCCGACAGCGAGCAGGGCTGGCACGCCGCCGACGGAAGCACCCGCAAAGCCGCGCACACCGCGGGCAAAACGATCGGAGGAAACGCCGACACTATAGCCGTTGAGGTCATTCAGTCGAAAAGGAACGAAAAGACCGAAAAGACAGCGGAAATACTGACGGCATATCTTCTGGCAAAGCACGGACTTTCTCCCGACACGGATATTTATAACCACAATTATTTTTATCCGAAGAAATACTGTCCCGTCGTTCTTCTTCCTATATGGGACGAATTTGTCGGCAGGATAAAAGAGTTTTACCGACAGATAAAAACGCCCGAACCGACCGAACCGAAAAGCCCGACGTCTCCGTCATCGGGCGCCGACCTCGGAAATACCGTCGATTTTGCGGGCGGGGAAGTCTTTACTTCGTCCGACGCAAAGACCGCGGCGACACACGCCAAGGCGGGCAAAGCAAAAATAACGGCTGTCGCAAAGGGAAACGCTCACCCGTATCACCTGCGCGCCGTCGACGCAAACGGCAACTTCACGGCAGGAGTTTACGGCTGGGTAAACGCAGACAGGATAAACGCGCCGACCCCTGCAAAGCCGACCGAAAAACCTGTTTCATCGGCGATTTCGGCAGGCGACAAAGTCGAAATAATAAAATCGGCGGAAAGATATTTTCCGAACGGAATAAAAATTCCGACATGGGTCAAAAACGACTATTATCACATTGTTTCCCAGACCTCGTACCGCGGCTCAAAAGTCTATAAGGGCGGCGACGAATGTGTCCTTCTGGGCGAAAAGGCCGACAAAAAGACAGGAAAAACTTCAGGCGGAATAAACACCTGGGTGTCAATTAAAAATCTTAAAAAAATATAATTCAACAGTTTTCGCAAAAAGGGAGCCGCGACGTGCGGCTCTTCTTTTTTCACTTAAAAGTCCTTTTTTCTTCGCCTTTTTGAACGAAAAAATAATTGACAAACCGTTTCCGCCCCGCTATAATTTATAATAGGAAAGAAAAGGAGGATACTTCAATGGACAAAAACACCGAAAAGATAATAAACGATCACGACATAAAAGTCGAACTTTCGGATAAAACAAACCTTATCGAGCAGTCAAGTTATCACTACTCTTTACAGGAAAGAGAAACGCCGAATCTTTACAGACATCTTTACGACTACGAAACCGTCCCGAAAGTAACCTTCAACCACCGTTTCGTGCCGATGAATATGCCGAAGGATATCTGGATAACCGACACGACTTTCCGCGACGGACAGCAGTCTACTTCGCCTTTTACCGTAAAGCAGATAGTCGACCTTTACAAAATGATGCACCGTCTCGGCGGCGAAAAAGGCATAATCCGTCAGACCGAATTTTTCGTTTACACCGAAAAAGACAGAAAAGCGCTTGAAAAATGTATGGAACTCGGTTATGAGTTCCCCGAGATAACAAGCTGGATAAGAGCAAACGAAAAGGATTTCGCGCTCGTAAAATCGCTCGGGATAAAAGAAACGGGGATTCTCGTTTCCTGCTCCGACTACCATATCTATAACAAAATGGGGCTCACCCGAAAAACCGCGCTTGAAAAGTATCTTGCGATTGTCAAAAGCGCGATGGAATACGGTATCCGTCCCCGCTGTCATTTCGAAGACATAACAAGAGCCGACTATTACGGCTTTGTCGTTCCCTTTGTCGAGGCGCTCGAACGCGCGGGCGAAGAATACGGAATTCCCGTCAAGATAAGAGCCTGCGACACGATGGGCTACGGCGTTTCGTATCCCGGCGCGGCGCTCCCGAGAAGCGTCCCCGGAATAATCTACGGTTTCGGACATTATGCGGGCGTAAAATCCGAAAACATCGAATGGCACGGACACAACGACTTCTATAAGGTCGTCACGAACTCCTCGACCGCATGGCTCTACGGCGCGTCGGGCGTCAACTGCTCGCTTTTGGGAATAGGCGAAAGAACAGGCAACTGCCCGCTTGAGGCGATGGTCATGGAATACTGCTCGCTCCGCGGAACAAACGACGGAATGGACTTGCCCGTAATAACCGAGATCGCCGAATATTTCGAACACGAAATAGGATATAAAATCCCGCCGAGAACTCCGTTTGTCGGAAGAGACTTCAACGTCACCAGAGCGGGAATCCACGCCGACGGACTTCTCAAAGACGAAGAAATTTACAATATTTTCGATACCGAAAAACTGCTCAACCGTCCCGTTTCCGTCGCGGTGGACGTTCATTCGGGGCTTGCGGGAATTTGCCACTGGCTCAACGATATGCTCCGCCTTTCGGGCTTCGGCGAAGTCAAATTCAAGAAGACCGACGATATCGTCGTCAAGATGAAAGAAACGGTCGATAAGATTTACGACGACGGCAGAAACACGACGATGTCGAACGAAGAACTTCAGGCGATTCTGCACGAAATTTCTCCCGAGACCGCAAAGATGATAAGATAAAAACGTTCGGACCGCAAAAAGATAAGATAAAACGATAAAAAAGACCTCCGCAGGGAGGTCTTTTTTTGTATCGGTTTTATTTTACGTCAAAAAGGGGGTTCCCGTAAACAAACCTCGCCTCCCGACACCCCTGTGCGCCTTAGAGGGGGGGGAAATCTCCCTGTGCGCCTTAGGGGGAGGGGGAATTACTC